>CAMOEE010000178.1 GCA_946611835.1 uncultured Treponema sp.
CGCCGTATTTTTTACAGATGTAGTCAGTGAAAGGAGATGTAACGATTGAGCGGATTGCTGCCCCGTTTGAAGGCAGTTTGCCCAGTTCTTTTCGAGAAAGAAGGATGTATTCGCAAAGAAGGGCGCCCATCTGGTTTCCTGAAACAAGAACGAATTTTCCGTCTTTTCCAGGAAAGGCTGTTCCGAATCGGTCTGCGTCCGGGTCGGTTGCCATTACACAGTCAGCCTTTTCCTTTTCGCCCAAAGCTACCGCCAGTTTGAGTGCCGGAGCTTCCTCAGGGTTCGGTTTTTCGACAGTTGGGAATGCTCCGTCCGGCTCCCTCTGCTCAGGAACTGTGATGACTTTAAGGCCAAGGTCGCCCAGAACTTTCTCAACATGCATTGCGCCCGTTCCGTGGAGAGGTGTGTAGACGATTTTGACAGAAGAAGCCTTTTCTTTGATAAGCTCAGGTCGGAAAAGCTGAGCCTTACACATTGCCCAGAATTTCTCGTCGATTTCTTTGTCGATGAGGACGAGTTTTCCGCTCTTTATTGCCTCTTCCTTAGAGATTGTCTTTACTTTTTTTACGGCATTTACTTCTTTAATGATGCCAACATCATGTGGCTCGATGACCTGAGCACCGTTGTCCCAGTAAGCCTTGTAGCCGTTGTACTGAGGCGGGTTGTGTGAAGCCGTTACGACAACGCCAGTCTGAGCCTTAAGCTCACGGATAGCATAAGAAAGCTCCGGGGTCGGGCGAAGGCCTGTGAAAAGATAAGCCTTGATTCCGTTTGCGGCAAGAATAAGAGCCGTAGCTTCAGCGAATACATCTGAGTTTTTGCGGCTGTCATAGGCTACGACTGCGCTCAAAGTGCCGTCTTTTGCTTTTTCCGGGAATGCCTTGAGGACATAGTTTGCCAGGCCCTGGGTCGCAAGGTTGATTTCGAGGGTGTTCATGCGGTTTGTTCCGCCACCCATAACGCCACGAAGGCCGCCGGTTCCGAATTCAAGGGTCTGATAGAAGCGGTCTTCAAGTTCTGCCAGTGCCTCTTTGTCATCAGCCTTTGAGACAAGCTCCTCTACTTCTTTTCGGAATCTCTCGTCCTTTTCCTCGGCGATGTATTTTTTCGCACGCTCTAAGATTTCTGCCTTTTCCATGATTTCTCCTTTTTTATTAAACCACAGATTAACACAGATTAACACAGATTCTAATTTCGTATAGGAAAGACCTTTTTTTGAAGAACTTCGCCATGAAAAATACAATCGGTGTCATTCGTGACATCCTGGTTCCTTTTAATTGAGTTTAAATTAAAAATCCTTAAAAATTATATCACAATTTTTAAGTTTTACCAATTTTTTTTGTGGAATTTGTGAGTGGATTTTTTTTGTATTGAACAGACGGACAAAGGTAATACATACGTGACAGTCTGAACAAAAGAAGATTTTCTTTTACTTTTTTCTCGACAATGGAAAAATCCTAGCTTAAAATTATTTTATGAAAAGAATTCTTGTCTTATTCAGCCTGATTTTTATTGCAGGCCCATTGTGTGCCCAGTCTCCCTGGTCACACAGACTTGGTGCTGGCGTATCTTTTCCATATTTTTCTATGGATGTAAGGGATGACGACACAAATTCAGTTTTTGCGACGGAAGCTTCTGTACGTTACCTTGCTCTGCATGAAAATGGCTTTTGTCTGACAGGAGCCTTGGGTGCCGGCCCCTCTTTCAGCTCAGACTTCGTACTGGAAGACGGGGACAAGACTGCGGGCGGCTATGGCATGGCGCTTTCATTAGGTGCCGGCTATGCCTTTGTCAACACGGAAAAACTCACTTTTGCAGCCCTGGGCTCAGTCGGCCTGGACTGGTTCCGTTTTGCCTTTAAAAAAGAGATTTCCGCAGAGGGAACAAGCCAGACTGCGGAATGGACTCAGGCAGACAATATTCTTGCTTTTGGTGTCGGACTTGAACTTCTGGCAATGTATCATCTTTCCGAAAGGCTTTCCCTTTTTGCCGACTGTGCCGTGCGCTACATTGATGCTGGCAGCGTCTGGATTGAAGGAAAAAAGATAAGTACTGATTATGACCGTCACAGTGAGATACGAAGCTATGTTTCTCTACACCCGTCATTAGGCGTATGCCTGAAGTTCTAAGGAGGCATAAAAATGAAAGTTCTGCAGAATATCAAAAAATCCCTGCTTTCTGTCTTTGCGGCAGGTCTTCTTGTCTTTGCCTCCTGTGTCAATGAAACGGAGGGCACAACAGGTGCAGGCAGCGGCTACATCTTTCCCGATGCAACAAAAACCACAAAAGACTTTGACTCAAATGTCTATTACGGTAACGGACAGGTCATTGCAAAAGTTACGACATACTACCTGGAAGGCTGGGAAGACATTCCCTTTCTTGATTTAGAGGATGTCGGAAAAATTATAAGCCTGATCAATAACAATGGAACTACTACAAAGTGTGAAAATGAAAGTGATAAACTGTATTCCTATACATATGACGAAGGCTATACAGGCCCTTATAAAAGTGACAAACTTTATTTTGATGCATTAAATCAGACCATTTACAGTGAAGAATTTGTACGAGTAATAAGTGGTCCACTAGAAATCAACAATGGCTATGGCGCAGACGGAATTGGTCTTACGGATATGAATGAAGACGGTTCTGCCCGCACTCAGCCATCCGAAACGCTGCCCCTTATCAAGGCATCTACACTTACATCTCAGTTAACTCCCAAGAAAAGAACGGAAATTAAGCTTTCTGACTATGGACTTAAGATGTTTGTGATAGATGAGAAAATCAATGTTGACAGTGATACAGCAACTACAGAAATTGAAAAGCATCTCTACATACCTTTTCAGGCGCTTGCTAATACTTTCTTCTTTACGGTAACATCTGTTTTTAATGGAGAAGATTATTATCTAAGTCTGGACGCATCTTCTGACGGAGACGCGCTTGCTACAATCAAGGCTTTTTCAAGCGGAAGAAAGAATTCAGAGACCCGCAGTCAGATTAAAACTGAATACAATTACCGCAATCTCTGTATGCTTTTTGACCTGAACTACTGTCTGAAAGATCAGCGTTCAACCTTGGACGATCCTAAAGACAATATCATTTCTTTTAATGAGTCAATCTTTAATGCCGGTCTGGGATTCAATTTGCTTTCTACCTATGCCGATGCCTATGACGAGGCTATGATAAAGTTTCTTGTATCTTATATTGATGACGGCCATACTGCATATTTTGTACCTTCGCTCTACCAGCCGTCATCAGATATTATTGCATACAAGACATATGCAAAAGAAAAGGAAGGAAAACGACATAAAACATTGCTTACGGCCAAAAGGGAGGTCCTTGCTACAAGGGATGCGGAAGAGGGTCTGCATTATACGACAGACGGTAAAATGGCAGTTGTAACATTCAACGGTTTTAACGAAAATCCAAACTTTAATCCTGCTACTCTTAGTCCCACGGATAAGGATTATTATAAAACTCTGGCTGCTAATAATACCTGGTATTTCTTAAAGAAGGCCTTTGAAGATATTAAAACTCATACGGATGTAAGGAATGTAGTCTTTGACCTTACAGCCAATGGTGGCGGTCTTTTAAGACAGGGAATGCTGGCTCTTTCTTTCATGAAAAATCCGACAGACTTTGCGACTCCCGTAAAGAATCATCTTGACGGTTCAATATCAAAATTCATGTACAATGTAACTTTTTACGGCGGCACGGAAAACATGACAAAAGCTGTTCACCAGGACGGCACTGATTATAACTTCTATGTCCTTACCAGTGATTTCTCTTTCTCTTGTGCAAACTGGTTCCCTTCAGTTGCTAAGTACCAGATGGGTGTCCCGATTATTGGTAAGAAGAGCGGTGGTGGAGCCGGTGTTGTAAAGGCCACTCAGTCTTCAGACGGTGTCATCTTCCAGACTTCAGCTGCCATGGAAATGTGCGGCATTGACGGCAGTGAGTATGTTCCTATTGATAACGGTGTTCCCGTAGATCTGGAACTTGATCTGAGCCAGGTCCTCTTGGGCGAACATTATGATAATCTCTACGAGGCACTTAAAAAGGAGTACGGGGGTAACTTTCAGTAAATCCCCCTCATTTAGACTTTCTTACTGCGGGGAATCTGTGTAATCTGTGGCTTTAAATTACTCATCCGCCTTTAAAATCATCTCCCGCTCCCAGTCGAGAAGCGCCCTCTCCATTTCAGGCTTGTCCCCCTTAACATCACACAAAACCCTGAACACAGGCTCGGTGCCGCTTCCCCTCATCCAGATGTAAGCAAGGGAATTTTTGTCTTTGTCGGAGAAGAGGATTTTCAGCCCGCCCTTGCCGTTTTTTGAGTAGTCAGCAAGGTTCGGGCTTTCTTCGGTTCCATTAGTGCCGATTGCCTCATAGTTTTCAATTCCGTATTTTTCACGCATTTCATTCTTTTTTGCCTGCCATTCTTCCTCAAAAATTTTCTGGAATTTTCCTTTGAGGACTGAGTGGTCAGCCGTCTTGATTTTTAGAACCGCACGAGCTTCGGCAACTCCCGTGGTCGTGTATTTTGGCAGGGTTTCAATCACATCAAGAAGGGTGAAGTCATTTTTATATGGAAGATTCTGAGAGTCGCACCAGATGTGGAAAAGACCTTTCACTTTTTTGCCGCCCTCTTCTGAATCACGCAGGACAAGGAGTTTGACCAGGGCAAAAATCGTGTTGAGGGGGTCACGGACGGCCGCCGGATGGGTGATGTTTCCGCCGTTGCTTCCCTCGCCAAGGATTCGCACGGTAAAGCCCTCGCTCCGCTTTTTTCTCGCCAGGTTCACCACATTTGCCTCGCCCACTTCCGCACGGAAAAGTTTCGCTCCAAAAGAAGAGCAGATTTCGTCAATCCGCATTGATGTAGGGCAGTTTGCCGCCACGGCAAGATTTTTTGAAACATTTGTGCCAGTGACTTCATCAAGATATTTCATGTAAGAAAGCTCAGAGAGGACGGAAAGGGCAAAAACTTCCTGAGCCTTCAAAACTTCCGCCTTAGCTGATTTTTCGTTCCAGAAGACGATGTTTCCCCGGTCGCCGTCACAGTCAGGCATGTAGCCCAG
>CAMOEE010000179.1 GCA_946611835.1 uncultured Treponema sp.
TGGCAACCTTACCGTTTCGTTTGACAGCGATTACGGTGGTGCTCCTGATTTCAATTTTTTCCATATTATAAAGATAAAGAAAATGCAGAAAGTCGGCAAGTGATTTTTTAACCCCCTATACCGACTTTCTTTTCGCAAGATAATTTAGTGAAATCTTTCCTTAATTACAGCTAAACCCGGAACAAATCGATTTCGTTTCCGATTTTAGAGATAGAATCGTTCATCACGCCGGAAATTTCCGAGAGGGCAACGCCTGTCTCATTGATTTTTCTTGCTCCGATTCCCATCTCGCCGACACTATCCTTGATTTTGAGTGTGGCATTCTGAAGTTTCTGCACCTCATGGAGAATCTGCTTGTTGCCCTCTGACATCTCGGCCGAAGCCGTACGGACCTCTGATGTGCTGTCGTTCATCGCATGAAGGGCCTCGCCTATCTGCTGGCTTCCAGCCTGCTGCTCCTGCATTGCGGCACGAATCTGACGCACGAGCTGGTCTGTGTCCTTGATTTTGTCTGCCACGGACTGGAAAGCCGCGCTGGAGTCAACCGAGGCCGAGACAACATCGGAAATAGAGGAGCTGATTTTACCCAGCTGAACTCCGATTGTCTTTGACTGCTCGCTTGAATTCTCCGATAGCTTTCGGATCTCATCTGCTACAACAGAGAAGCCTTTGCCCGCCTCGCCAGCATGAGCTGCCTCAATAGCCGCATTCATCGCAAGGAGGTTTGTCTGCTCAGCTATTGCCGAAATGACGGTATTGGCGTCCTGAAGCATCTCGCTCTGGGTCTTGATCTGCTCGATTTTGTTGTTCACATCTGCCTGCTTGGCGGAACCTGTCTGTGCATTTGTCTCAAGTTCCTCAAAAGAGCCTGCCATCTTCTCGACGGTTTGATTTACGCTGGAAATGTTGCCAATCATCTCCTCGACGGCGGCAGAAGCCTGTGAAACCTGGGAAACCTGATTCTCAATCATGCGCTCCAGGGAAGCGATATTCGAGGCAATCTCGTTGATTGCACCAGCCGTCTCGTCAACGCTGCCAGACTGATTCATAATCTGCCTGTTCACGCCCTCTATATTGGCAAGAATCTCCGTGATTGAGGCCGCCGTATCCTCAGTGACTGCGCTCATATTCGTTCCTGCATCCTGCAAATTCGATTTTGAGTCCTTCACCTGAGAAATAATTGAATGAAGTTTTTCGATAAAAACATTGAAACCGGAAACGACATCACCGACCTCATCCTTTGAATTTACCTCAAGACGCTGGGTCAAGTCTGCGTTCCCGCTGGAAATTTCAGTAATGGCCGTCTTAAGGCGGCGGAGAGGACGAATCGAAAGCCTGATTACGAAAGCAACGACAGAAAGAGAGAGGAGAGTAAGGACTATAAAGGCAATGACAATCAGGGTCATTAAAGAGTCAAGCCTCTCCTGAAAATCAGAGAAAGGAACTGAGCAGGCCGCAATCCAGCTTGTGTCCGGGATGCGCTCAAAGACTGCCATCCATTTTTTTCCGTTGTCAACATAAACATCGCTGCCAGTTACGCCGGAAAGCATGAGGGTAAGATGGTCGCCGAGCGAAGTCCCCTGATTCTGCTTTTCTATCGCCCCAACATCCTCGACACCGACCTTCCAGTGGTCCTCGTTGGCAAGGGTGATTTTTGTGGCCGCACTGATTACATAGGGCTTGCGGTTCTTCGACATAGGATGGGAAACACACAAATTGCTAAGCTTGAAGCCGTCAACGACACAGTAAAGGACATTAATAACCTGGCCGGAAGAATCCTTTACGGGATAAGAATATGTCATCGTGACTTTATTGGTCTTTTCATCTACGGAAGGGTCGGTAATCACCAGGCTCCCCTTCTTTGCGCCTGTAAAATATTCCTCAGAGGATGCTGAAAAAAGAGCCCCTGTTGACCTGTCCAATCCCTGCCCTCTCATATCTAGAACCGAGACATCAATATAATCCTTATCAAGTGATGTGGCTGCCCGGGCAATTTCCGTTTTCTCGGCAAGACTCACGCCCGAATCTCTCATTCTAGAATCAGCAGCAAGGGTCTGAAGCATACGAATCTCACGCTCGTTGTTGAGCCTCATTTCGTTGGCCACGGCATTGACCGAATGAAGCAAATCCTCGTACATCATCTGCTGAAGGGATTTTGATGAGTTAAGACTGACAACAACACCGATAATAAGGTTTGATATGACAGTTCCAGTAAGTACAGTAAGAATAATTTTAAAGCTCAAGCTCTTTCGTGGAGTTTTCACACAAGCCCCCTTATAAGAATAACCTTAAAATATTATAACATGATTTTTAAAAATATTAAGATTTTTTTATGAATTTGGCACTTATTTGGCACTTATTTTGCGTGCGGATGGGCCTTGTTGTACATCTCAATCATCTTTTCCGTGCTGATGTGAGTGTATCGCTGGGTCGTGGAAATGCTTGAATGGCCCAGAAGCTCCTGAACCAGTCTTACATCAGCCCCGTTTGTAATCATGGCCGTGGCAAAAGTATGGCGAAAAGCATGGGGAGAGATATGATGCTTTGTTCCTTCGCTTCCAGAATAGCGGGTAATAATCATACGGATTCCGCCAGTGGTCAAAGCCCCGCCCCTTTGGTTTACAAAAATATGATTTTCGCTATCAGCCTCACCGAAGCGGGATTTCCTGTCCGCAAGATAGGCTTTCAGGGCTTTCTGGGCATCTTCCTCAAAATAAACCCTTCTGTCCTTGCTTCCTTTACCAGTAACAACAGCTGAAGAAAAATCCGAGTTAAAATCATCGAGGGTAAGGGAGGCAATCTCAGAGACTCGGCAGCCGGAAGAATAAAGCATCTCAAAGAGGGCCTTGTCCCTCTTTTCCCACAAAAGCTCGTTCACCTCAGGTTCCCGGCAAAGCTTATCGACCTCAGCCCCGGTCATAAAGCGGGGAAGCTTTTTTGGATTCTTTACGGTCTTAAGCTCAAAAGCGACATTTACCTTAAGATGACCGAATTTCCGGCAATAAGCGAAAAGAGTGCGCACAGAAGAGATAAAACGGTTGATTGAAGCCGAACTTCGTTTTTTTCTGGAAAGAAAACCGACGCACTGCTTCAAGTCCTCAAGCTCAATCGCAGATATTTCACGAGCCGAACCGATGAAAGGCATGGCCGCAAACTGCTCCAAATCATTTTTGCATGCCAAAACTGTGTTCGCAGAAAGAGTGCGCACGGACTCAATGTAAGAAAGATATTCAGAAATTGCCTCGGAGACTGTCATACATTAAGTATCGGTAAATAAATAATTAGCAATGAGGAATGTGGGACAAGCGAAGCGATGTCCCGAAAACAATTCCGAATTCCTAATTCCGCATTCCGAATTATTTTACTCACCCATCATCTCAGCAAGTTTTGCTGAATCAACTTCCTCTTCATCGGCTGAGTGCAGATAGTCGCAGTCAGGGTTGATGCATGACTTGTAGCTTCCGTTCTTTTTGTCGAATTTCTCGACAAGGAACCAGCCGCACTTAGGACAATATTGATTTTCCAAAGGCTTGAAGTGAGAAATGAAATCACACTTTGGATAATTGGTGCAGCCGTAGAATTCTTTGCCCCGGCCCCGGGTTTTTCGGGCAACGATTTCGCCGTCACAGCCCTCTTTCGGACATTTTGCTAGAGGAATTGACTTTGTGTTGTGGCACTCAGGGAAACCAGAGCATGCGAGGAAGTAGCCGAAACGACCTAGTTTTTTGACCATTGGCTTTCCGCATTTGTCGCAGACCTCTTCTGTCGGCTCGTCCAGGAAGCCCTTGATGCTTTCCACGCTTGTCTCGACCTCATCGCACCGTTTCTTGAAAGGACCGTAGAAGTCACGGATCATGTTGTTCCAGACGATTTTGTCCTGTTCGACATTATCAAGAGTGTTCTCAACCTCTGCAGTGAAATGCTCGTTGATTACATCAGGGAAGGCCTCGACAAGAATCTTGCAGATCATCTTTCCAAGAATGGTGGGCATGAGCTGCTTGTTGTTTCTGGTTACATAGTAGCGGTCAAGGAGAACTGAGATAATCGGCGCATAGGTTGAAGGTCGTCCGATTCCCTTTTCTTCGAGGGTTCGTACGATTGAGGCGTCCGAATAACGGGCCGGGCCTTGCGTGAAGTGCTGCTCCGGGTAGAATGAATGGCTTGACTCAAGGACTTCGTCTTTTTTGAGGCTCGGAAGGTTTCCTGTGACCTCTTCCTTAGCTGAAAGAAGCTTGATTACTGAATAGAAGCCCTTCTCCACCAGCTTGCTTGCTGAGACCCTGAAAAGGGCGTCGCCGGCCATAATCTCAACGCTTGTCGTGGCTGTTTTTGCGTTCGTCATCTGGCATGAAACAAAGCGCTCCCAGATGATTGTGTACAAGCGAAGCTGGTCACGGGTAAGATAGTCCTTAACGTAGTCAGGAGTGTATTTTGAGTAGGTCGGGCGGATACATTCATGGGCATCCTGGGCGCTTTTACCAACAGCATAATGAATCGGCTCTTCCGGGAGATTGTTGGGATATTCCTTTGAGATCCACTCTCGCACCTCGTCAAGAGCCGTCTGGGCGATTCGGACAGAGTCGGTTCGCATGTAAGTGATGAGACCTACCCGTCCCTCCCCCATCTGAATGCCCTCATAGAGCTGCTGGGCAATCTGCATGGTTTTTCGAGAAGTGAAGCCCAGGCGGTTTGCCGCTGCCTGCTGCATTTTTGATGTGGTAAATGGAGCCTTTGGCCGCACAGTCTTTTCGGTGACTTTTACATCAGAAACCTTGCACTCAGAATTCTTGATTTCTTCGATAATTTCGTTTACGGCTTTTTCGCTCTTTAGCTCAGGATTCTCACCCTTGTATTTTGCAAGCTGAGCCGTGAATTTTGTCTTTCCTTTTTGGAAATCAGCTTCAAGAGTCCAGTATTCTTCGGGGATGAAGTCCTCGACTTCCTTTTCCCGCTCACAGATAAGGCGGAGGGCTACGGACTGAACACGGCCAGCGCTCAAACCGTTCTTTACCTTTTCCCACAAAATAGGGCTGAGATTGTAGCCTACAAGGCGGTCAAGGACACGGCG
>CAMOEE010000180.1 GCA_946611835.1 uncultured Treponema sp.
CAACTGGTTCAACCTCTTCGAGCGATTCGGCCTCCTCCAGCGACTCAACATCCTCTGCTTCAGGAACATCTTCCACTTCTTCCGCAGTTTCTGCTTCTTCTACATCCTCAATTTCTTCAGCAGGGGCAGCTTCCTCTACCAGCTCGACATCTTCAACAGACTCTGCTTCAGGCCCGCTATTTTCCGCTTCTCCTTCTCTCACAGCCTCTTTTACACCAGTCGCATTGATCTGAATTTTGCCGTTTTCAAGAATGTCTTCCAGTGATGAGCGGACAATTTCTTTGAGTTCGTCGGCATTTATCATCGGGGCAGCCGATGCTAGAGCAGCCGCCGGCATATGGTTGTCACCGAATGATGAGAGCATTTCATTCCAGTAGCCCTCGAAAATCGACTTGAACTCGGAAGCGTGTTTTTCACCCTTTCGTCCCAGGCTCTTTAAGATGCGTCTTTCGAGGACAGGTTTCTGCTCGGCAAGGTAGGCGGGACTTTTTGCCTCGCCCATTTTTTTGTAGCCGATGAAGAATTCGTTTTCATAACGGCGAACTTTATCACGAATAACTACGATGTCATCATGTTTGAAACTCAAAATCAGGAATACAGCGAGATAAAGCGTAACGAAAGCCGTAACAAGAAGAAGAATCCGCATATATGGCGGGAATTTAAGTTCGCTCTCGTCATACATGAAAGAGATAAAACCAAAATCTTCCCGCTCAGCCTTGTGAGAGAAAACACAGAGCAGTTTTTTCTTTGGCGCAGGCAGAGTCTTTTCGGAAGTTTCTTTTGCAATCTCAGGGTTTTCTTCGGGAATTACCTTCCAGAATTTTTCGTCTCCTGCCGAGCGCCATTTTTCCAGAATTTGATTTTTCAGCGAATCCTGACCAAAGTTCGGCATTCCAAAAACAAAACCACCGAAGTTATCGAGAAACTTTGTCTTTTCGTTGCGTGATGAAGTGACCAGTCTGGCAAATCCGCTCACATCTATGAGGTTTCGGTTGAGCAGGAACTGGCTGAAACCTACGGAATCACAGTAAAAAAGTGCCGTGCCGCTGAATTCATCCTTTGAATTGAAGAAGGGGATTGAAAAAATCAGCAGGCCCCTGTCACCGTCTTTTATGAGCCGGCATTTTTTCTCAAAGGAATCATTGATTTTGAGGGATTTGTCGGAGGAAATTGATTCGTAGGAAATTTCATCCATTCCGTCATAATTTTTGTAAGTGATTCCTTTTTTGCCTGATATTATGTCCGGACTGAATGTGCTGAAGTAAACATTCCGGCCGTTTTCTGCAATAATCCTGATTCCTTTTAATGAAGAAGTTGCCTCTGCCAGCTGCGAACGACGAAGTTCCCGTTTTTTTACATCTGAATCTGACGGGCGTGTGTCGGCATAAGTCTTGACCTCATCACTCAAGATGAAAGAGTCAAAGCGTTTCATGAGAATATTGAAATATTCGTTTTGAGCCGCCGCAATCTCGCCGATTTTCTTTTCCTTTATTTGCTGCACTACAGGCTGATAAAAATTCACTTCCAAAAGGTCAAAAAGACCCGAAAAAGCTACAACCGTAAAAGCACAAAACGCAAGAACTGAAATTAAGAGACTGAAAGCGACCTTCTGGCCAGAAGTCATACTTTTATATATTTTCGGCATTTTTTTGCATAAAGGCAAGCATTTGTGTTACAATCTTTCACATGGATTTGATAAATCTTGAGGAAGAAGAAAATAAAAAGATTCGGGCACTGCTTGTCGGTGCTCCAGCCGCAGATATTTCAGAACTTGAGGGACTGGTAAAGACTCTGGGCTACGAAATCGTCCGCTCAGTCATATTGAACCGTATGGAACAAAATCCGGTCTATGGCTTCGGAAAGGGCAAGGCCGAAGAAATTGCAGCCCTCTCAAAAGAACTTGAATGTGACCTGATTATCTTTGATTTTGAAATTTCACCAAGAAAACAAAGAAACTGGGAAAAACTCGCTAAGATTCCGGTCATTGACAGGCAGGAAGTTATTCTGCGTATTTTTGCAAGCCGTGCTCAGACAAAAGAAGCAGTCCTTCAGGTTCAGCTGGCCCAGCTTGAATATGCCCGCCCCCGTCTGGCCCACTCTTACGGTGACATGGCCCGGCAGCGGGGAGGAAATTTCGGAGCAAAGGGAAGCGGTGAAACTCAGCTTGAGCTTGATATCCGTAAAATCCGTGAGAAAATACAGCAGCTCAAAAAAGAGCTTGAGCAGGTCGTCCACGACCGTGAGACCCAGAGAAAACGCCGCGAAAAGATTCCCCTGCCGACCTGTGCTCTTGCCGGCTATACGAATGCCGGAAAGTCATCGCTTTTGAACGCACTCACAGGCGCCGATGTCTTCGTTGAGGACAAACTTTTTGCTACCCTCGACCCGACCACCCGAAAACTGCAGCTCAAATCTTCTATAAAAACAAGCGGGGATGAAAAAGGCTTCGGAGCCAACATTTTGCTCACAGACACGGTAGGATTTATCTCAAACCTGCCCCACTCCCTCGTAAACGCCTTCAAATCCACCCTGGAAGAAGCTCAGAGGGCAAATTTGATTCTTCTTGTCCTTGATTCAAGCGATGAGAAGGCTGAATTCCAGTACAATACTGTCGTAAAGGTCCTTGAGGAAATCGGGGCCGAAAAAACTCCGAGAATCATCGTACTGAACAAAATCGACAAAATTGAAGACAATCCGGCTCAGCTCGCAAAAATGACGGCTCTCTTCCCGGATGCAGTAAAAATCAGCGCAAAAACTCACGAGGGCTTCGAACTTCTATCGGCAAAAATCTGTGATGAGCTTTTGGGAGAGGAAGTGGACTACATAATTCCGATGGACAAGCAGTTCCTCCTAAATGAAGCAAGAAAAAACGGCATTATATTAGAAGAAAACTGGCTCGACGATGGAATTCACATCAAAGTTAAAGGCGGTGAGCTTAAAAAGAATCCAAGGCTGTCAAATCTTCTTAGTCCCCACGCAGAAAATCCTGAGCAGGCGGCAAAATCACAGCAAGAGCCGGAGACCACTGGCTTCAAGAAAAAGTTCGGAAGCGACTGGTAGCAGAGAGAAAGCTGAGCGATCCAAACAGGGCTGAAGACGATGGGCGTTGCCCTTCGGGCCGGCTGTTCCGCCCTTCGCTCACGCTCATTGCTTCGCTTCGCTGCGCAACTTCGGGGCTACATAGCCTAACGCTTAAGAATGAGAGGTTCATAATGAATAAAATCAATCTAAACAAAATTCTGCTCTTGATTCTTGGGGCCGTTTTTGTTTTTATCGTTACTGTTTCAGCTATTGCGCTTTGTACCAGAAATGCCCATCCCGGTGAAGGATTGCGGCATGAGGATCCGCTTCCCCAGTCTGTCGGAGCGACGAAAACGGCCTTCAATCATATCGGGCAGATTCGCGCATTCACAAAAGAGGGCGAAGGCTGTCCAAAAAGCGTTCTTGTGCTCACCCCCTGGTTTGAGTACGACGGTAACGACAAGGCTTTTTTCGAAGAACTTGACCGCAGACATATCAGCATCAAAAACTTGATTACAAAATTCTTCTCAGCCCACACAAAGGCAGAGCTGGTCAAGCTTGGTGAGGAAAACATAAAGAAGGAGCTGAAGGCCCAGATAAACGCAACCCTCGTCCTCGGAAAAATCAGCGGAATCTACTTCAACGACTATCTTTTTTTGGACTAAACGCAACCAATCACAAAAATTCGTGTCTAAAAGGGCATAGGAGTAAAAAAATGGAACACATCACTTCACCGGCAGCACAGGTAATCATATCACTGATTCCAATAGTTGGTATTTTTATCGGCGGCACGGTAATTTTCTTCGCACTTTTGTGGATTCACCACGAAAACAAACAGAGGATAAAATCTGGTGAAAAACCACAGAAGAATTTCAATTACAAGGCAGCCACCCTTCTTTCGGGGCTTTTGCTCACAGGAATCGGCGCCATGCTTTCAATTTTCTTCGCTCTTTTTGCCGGTGTGTCTCCATCCCTGCTCGGCGGACTGATTCCACTGACCATAGGAATCTGTCTTCTTTTGTTCTACAGACTTTTCGACTGGAACAATGAATCTCGACCAACTGATAATTAAGCGGCGCGACAATGCGTTGATAAAAGCTGCATTATCAGGTGACTCAAAGTCATTCTCAAAGTTGATTTCCTGCTACAAAAAGAGAGTCAGGGCTTTGGGAATGAGTTTCTTCAAAAACGAGGCGGATACAGAGGATTTTGAGCAGGAAGTTTTCTTAAAGGCTTACACAAAGCTGTCAAATTTCCGTGGCGATTCAAGTTTTTCGACATGGCTCACATCAATCGCCTACAATACGGCAGTAAATGCAAAGACAAGACGAAAAGAATACCTTCCGATTTCTGACGAGGACAACATTGAGGACTCTTCACTCACCCCCGAAAAGAATCAGATAAGGAAGATGACTGTTCTTGCCGTGCGTGAGGCCGTAAAAGACTTGCCGGAGAACTTTGCAATCTGCGTGGAGCTTTACTTTTTCTACGACAACTCACACGCCGAAATCAGTAAAATCACCGGTATTCCGGTAAACACGATAAAATCCCACATATTCAGGGCAAAAAAAATACTGAGGGAAAAATTGAGAGGTTATTATGAAGAATGAAATCTGTGAAAAAAAGATGGACGCTTTTCTAGCCCTAGACAAGTATGAGCGGATTCCGCTTGGCGTAACGATTCATTTTCTCTGCTGCAAAAAATGCCGTACGCAAGCCCGTTATCTCACCCTCGCCGAACGATACGCAAGCGAGCCAATCCGCCCCACCCCGATAAAAGATGCCCTCGAAAACATCCCTATCAAGCCTGTCTCAATGGCAAAGTGGATAATTTCAGGAATAATAATGATTCTGATGATGGTTGCCTCAGGAATTCTCCTGAACAAAACAGGAAATTCAACCTTTGCGATAATACTGAACCTGAACTTCGGCCTGATTATAACCGCCTATTGTGCAATTTTCGTAAGCACCAACATCGACTTCTTTATGAAGAAGTCCAAAAAACTCTTGGACTAAATCCTATGCAAAA
>CAMOEE010000181.1 GCA_946611835.1 uncultured Treponema sp.
AGCGAGCCCTTTCTTTGCAGCAGGTTCCGCCTACATCAGTTCTGAACGGAATTGCCCTTTTTATGACGATTTTCATCATGTTCCCGACCTTGCAGAATATTTACAACAATGCCTTGAGGCCGCTGTCAAACGGAGAACTTACGATTGAGCAGGCTTACAGGGAGGCTGAGGCACCGCTTCGTACCTTCATGCTGAACCAGACTGTCACCGTGCAGTCAGACGGCACTCTCAGCTCCCGCTATATCACTAGTTTTCTCTCTATGGCAAAGCTTCCCTCTCCCAAGGGGCCTGAGGATATTCCGACTTATGTGATTGTTCCGGCCTATATCCTGCATGAGCTTACGGTAGCCTTTAAAATCGGCGTATTCCTTTACATTCCCTTTATCGTAATCGATATGGTAGTGGCCAGCGTCCTTATGAGCATGGGTATGATGATGCTTCCGCCTGTTCAGATTTCCATGCCTTTTAAGCTCATGCTTTTTGTAATGGTTGACGGATGGGGCCTTTTGACCCAGCAGCTTTTCCAGAGCGTAGTTCAATAAGTAATTAGCAGTTAGTGATTGTAAAAGGAGGTTTTAAAATGTCTGTCGCAATGATTGTTAATTTGATGAGAGGGGCTGTCTTCCAGGTCTTTATTTTGTGTGCGCCTGTCCTGGGAGCTGCCCTTGTGGTTGGCCTTATCGTAGCTATCTTTCAGGCGACCACTTCGATTCAGGAGCAGACCCTCACTTTCCTTCCAAAAATGCTCGTGATTCTTGCAGTCCTTGCCCTGCTTGGTGCCTGGATGTTTGACATGATGGGCTCTTACACCTTCAACTTGTTCTCCCAGATTCCGGGTCTCGCCCGCTCATAAGGCTTTTTTTTGGTTGAGCCATGCTTGAGCGGATTCTTGCCAACAGTCCGGTTTTTCTCCTTATAGCGGTGCGATGTTTTGCGATGGTGATGACGCTCCCCCTTTTCTCAATCAGAAATGTTTCCCGAATCTCAAAAATCGCTTTGACAGGCTATCTTGCATATCTTCTTTTTCCCCATGTTGATTTTTCGGTCTACGCTCCCTATATAGGCACAGACGGCTCTCTTTCCCTGCCTTATATCATGCTTCTTGTCGGGGAGGGGCTGATAGGCCTTCTGATTGGTTTTTATGTCACGATAATATTCGCGGCTTTCAGTTCGGCCGGACAGTTCTTCGCCTTCCAGATGGGCTTTTCCGCTTCAGAGGTTTACGATGCTTTGAGTCAGGTAGAGAATCCTCTTATGGGCCAGTTCTTCAACCTTGTCGCCATGCTGATTTTCCTTCAGTCTGACTGGGCCCTGCTTCTTTTTTCAAAGGCAATTGTCTCAAGTTTTGATTCGCTGAATGCTCTCACCCTGGTGCTTCAGCGTGAGAATATGATTCATTTTCTGCTCGGCTCCCTCACAAAGCTTTTTGCCGACGCTTTTCTGATTTCTCTCCCGATTATGGGCACTTTGCTCCTGATTTCGGTCACAATGGGTATTCTTTCAAAGGCTGCCCCTCAGATGAACCTTATGAGCGAAGGTTTCCCGATTATGATTCTGGTTTCCTTCTTTATTATCTGGAGTCTTTTTCCGCAGATTTGTGAATTCTTCATTCATTCTTTCTCGGCCGGCTTCTCAAGCCTTGAGAGGCTATTCGTCATTGTCGGAGGCGGAAAATGATTCTTGAAGAAGATTTTTCTTTGATTGACAGGATAAACCTGATTGACCTCCAGTGGTTTGCGGCTGAGGATGAGGGAAGAACAGAGGACCCTTCCGAGTACAAAATCCATAAAGCCAGGGAAGAAGGCCGGGTCGCAAAAAGTCAGGAGCTGAACAGTGCCCTCGTGATGCTCGTTACGGTCATCGTCCTTATTATCGCCGCTCCGTATTTCTGGGGCTGGTGCGAGGAAACGCTGATTTTTTACTTCACTCACATAACGGAAGAAGAGATGTTCCAGAAACGCTTCTTCTACCAGTTCCTGATTTCTCTTGCCAGAATGGTTCTTCCTCTTGCCCTTTGCGGTGCTGCGGCCGGAGTCATAGCAAATCTCGTGCAGAACAGGGGGTTCATTTTCTCGACCAAGCCGATTGAGCCTCAGTTTTCAAAAATCACTCCGAAAATCGGTCAGTATCTCAAAAAGACTTTGTTCTCCTTTGAGGGCGGCTTCAATGTGGCTAAATCTTTTATCAAGGTCGGCATAGTTTTTTTCGTGGCTTTTTTGATAATCCGAGCGGATTGTTTTGAGGTCAGGGAAAGCGTGAACCCCTACAATCCTTCGGACAAAAAAATCGTGATTCTGTCGCTGATTAACGGCAGCAATTTCGCCAGATCCATCTCGCTGATTGCCTGGGCTGCGGCCAAAATCCTTGCGGTGAGCGCCGTAATCTTTCTTGCGATTTCCATTCCTGACTATCTCGTGCAGAGAAAGCAGTTCATTGAGAGCATGAAGATGACAAAACAGGAAGTCAAGCAGGAGTACAAGGAAATGGAGGGTGACCCTGAGGTCAAGGCTCATTTGCAGGCGGCCCAGAGGGAGCTTTTGCAGCGGAATATGCCCCAGCAGGTCGCAAAATCCGATGTCGTAATCACTAACCCGACCCATTTTGCAGTTGCCCTTATGTATGACCAGGCCCTGGCCGAGGCTCCGCAAGTGATGGCCAAGGGAAGCGACAACCTTGCTTTGAGGATTCGTGCCATAGCGACGGAAAACAATGTTCCTATCGTAGAAAATCGAAGTTTGGCGCGTGAACTCTATGCACAAACTGAAATTGGTGATATAATACCAAATGCGTATTTCTCTTTGATTGCAACGATTTACAGTCAGTTAGAGAAATTCCGCAAATCATAATAAAAAGTGAGCTATTTCGGGTGGGGATTTGAATGGCGAGCCGTTTTAATTTAAAAAATGTTTTGGGGAACATTGAGAATCATGCTGTAGCTGCTGCGGCAATTGCCGTCATACTCATGCTTTTGATTCCAGTGCCGGGAGTCCTTCTCGACTTCCTTATGATTGTAAACATCTCAATTTCAGTCATAGTTCTTCTCGTCGTTCTCTATACGCCAAAATCTTCTGATTTTACATCTTTCCCCAGGGTACTGCTTTTTGCAACTCTTTATGGCCTTGCCCTTAATGTCTGCTCTACCAGGCTTATTCTTACAAAGGCTTCTGCGACTGGCTACAGGAATTTTCCTGGCAACATGCTCAAGGCTTTTTCATCGATTGTAACAGGTGACAACCCGATGAACCCTTCCACCACTGGTTTGGTCATCGGAATGGTCATTTTCATCATCTTGATTATCATTCAGGTCATCGTAATCACAAAGGGTGCCACACGAGTTTCAGAGGTTGCGGCCCGATTCAGCTTGGATGCCATGAACCAGAAATTCTTCGCCGTTGATTCTGAGCTTAACTCAGGCTATATCACGGACGAGGAAGCCCGCAACAAAAAAGCCGCCATTCAGCGGGACATCGATTTTTACTCAAGCATGGACGGTGCCTCAAAGTTCGTCAGCGGAAACGTAAAGGCCGGAATCTTCATCACTGCCATTGATCTTATCGCCGGAATCATAGCTGGTGTGGCAATCGGTAAGATGCAGTTCGGGGATGCGGCGAGCACTTATTCCCGCCTCACGATTGGTGACGGCCTTCTTGGCCAGCTCCCTTCCTTGCTTCTTTCTTTCGCAACAGGTCTTATCGTAACCGGAAATTCAAGCGAGGAAGTCCTCGGCGACCAGCTCAAAAAACAGTTTACGACGAGCGGTTATGTCTATATCATTACGGGAGTTACCCTGGCTCTTATGAGCTTTATCCCAAACTTCCCCTGGTATCTTCTTCTCCCTGTCGGCGGTCTTTTTGTCTTTACGGGCTATAACCTTATCCGAAAACAAAAGGCTTCTTTTGCTAAAAAACTTGAGGAGGAGCAGAAGGCTCAGGGCAAAAAGGCAAGCGGAAACGGCGAGGAAGTCAGTCCGGTCGTTCCTTTGGATGCCCTTACCCTGGAGCTTGGATATGCCCTTATCCCTCTCGTTGACAAGGAAAAAGGTGCGGAACTTCTTGAGCGTGTCACACGAATCCGTCGTGAGGCAGGCCTTGATTTAGGACTCGTAGTTCCTAAAATCCGGATCATCGATAACATGACCCTTGCTCCTGATGAGTACAGCTTTAAAATCAAGGGAATCGAGGCCGGCCGGTCAAAAATCAAGCTTGGCTATTATATGTGCATGAACACGGGAAGCGTCACCGAGGAAATCAAGGGTGAGGCAACTGTTGACCCTGCATTCGGTGTTCCTGCCGTTTGGGTAAGCGAGGAGCAGCGTGCTGATGCTGAGCGGGCTGGCTATGCTGTCGTTGATCCTCCGACGATTATTGCAACCCATATCACAGAGATTATCCGCTCTCACGCTGCTGAAATCCTCGGCCGTCTTGAGACAAAGGCAATCATCGACAAAATCAAGGAGACCAATCAGGTTGTCGTCGATGAAGTCCTCAACACATACAAATACACTTATGGTGAGATTGAGCGGGTACTTCAGGGCCTTTTGCGGGAGCAGGTCTCTATCCGCAATATCGTGGCGATTCTCGAAACATTGGCAAATTATGGCAACATGCCGCATAATAACTGGCTCCTTGTTGAGAAGGTGCGTGAGGCTCTGGGCCTGCAGATTTGTCTTCAGTATGTTGATCCCCATGACCCGAATAAAAAGCTTTCCGTCATTCAGGTCTCACAGTCCGCTTCTGAGAAAATCATGCAGCATTGCGTAGTCCCGAATGACGGAGGCCAGCCTTTCGTGGCTTTTGACGCTGATGACGGTCGCAAATGGATTAGTGCCGTCAGCTCGGTAATGGCAAGAGTTCGCGAGCGGAATTATCTCCCAATTCTGCTTTGCGGTACTGCCGAAGTCCGCCAGCTGGTACGCAATTCAATCAGCAGGGAAATGCCGGGAACTGTCGTGCTTTCATTGAATGAAGTGGTTGCGGCCGGTAATAATGTCAATTTGGAGATTCTTGGAGAAATAAATGTATAACGACGGTTTTGCTTTATCTGCTGA
>CAMOEE010000182.1 GCA_946611835.1 uncultured Treponema sp.
CATAGGCCATGCGAATCATCTGAAAAGCAGTCTCAGGGTCGTCAATTTCCCCAATTCCCTGCGCACCAAACGCCGTCCGAGAAACAAGAAGATTAGATTTACCAAGCGCGATGTAGTCCATGAGTGACCTTTTAAATTTAACCACAGATTACACTGATTTACACAGATTATAAGTTTTGTTAATTGAAAGACAGTCGTGAAACACGAAAGATTTTCGTAATTCAAAATCTCAATCTGTGCCATCTGTGTAATCTGTGGTTTCTATTTATTTCTTCTCGACAGGCTTGTAGTTTTTGATAGCGGTGAAGAGGAAGGTGTGGAGGTCTTCAATCTTCACCCTCTCCTGCTCCATGCTGTCACGGAAACGGACTGTGACTGTTCCGAAGTTATTGTTTACTGAGCCGTCGTCGTTCTTTTCGTTGATTGTGTCGTAGTCAACAGTAACGCAGAAAGGAGTTCCGACCTCGTCCTGACGGCGGTATCGTTTTCCTACAGTGCCGCTCAAATCGTAGTCAGTTACGAAATCCTCTTTGAGCATGTGCTGGATTTCCTTTGCCTTTTCTGCAAGACCGTCTTTCTTCATAAGAGGAAGCACGGCGACAGTAATCGGAGCCAATTTTGGATGCAAGTGAAGGACTGTTCGGTAGTCTTCCTTTCCGTCTTTGCCCACATTTTCTTCTTCGTAAGCCTCACAAAGGAACATAAGGAAGTTGCGGTTAAGACCAGCAGAAGTCTCGATTACATAAGGAATGAACTTTTTGTTTCCGTCTTCCTGATCGATGTAGCTCATGTCCTTCTTTGAATATTCCTGATGCTGGCTCAAATCGAAGTCAGTTCGGCTGTGGATTCCCTCAACCTCTTCAAAGCCAATCGGGAAGTTGTAGGTGACATCGTAAGCGTCTTTTGCGTAGTGGGCCAGCTTGTCGTGGTGATGCCATTTAAGGTTTTTCTCGGCGATACCATACTTGAGATAGAAATTCCAGCGGTCTTTTCTCCATCGCTCGAAAGTCTCGTCCTCAGTTCCCGGCTTACAGAAATATTCCATTTCCATCTGCTCGAATTCGCAGGTACGGAAGATGAAGTTCTTGAAAATAATCTCGTTTCGGAATGATTTACCGACCTGGGCAACGCCGAAAGGAACCTTCATGCGGTTTGACTGAACGATGCTCTTGAAGTCAGTGAAGATACCCTGACAAGTCTCCGGACGAAGGTAGATAAGGTGGCTCTCGTCTGCGATTGGTCCCTGATATGTCTTGAACATGAGGTTGAATTCGCGGACAGCCGTATATTTGCGGTTTTCGCTCTTACAGGTCGGGCAGTTGATGTTGGCGTCGATATATGCCTTCATTTCTTCGTGAGTCATTGTATCAACTGGTTTTCCAGGATCTTTGTCCGGGTTTGCGGCAACGAAATCCTCGATTAATTTATCTGCACGGTGACGGGCCTGACACTCCAGACAGTCAACCATCGGGTCTGAGAAGTGATCGACATGGCCTGAAGCCTTCCATGTTGTGTGGTGCTGGAAAATCGCTGAATCAAGACCAACAACATCATCGTGAAGCTGGGTCATTTCCTTCCACCAAGCGTTCTGGATATTGCGCTTGAAGTCTACACCCAAAGGACCATAATCCCATGCACCTGCCTGACCGCCGTAAATCTCTGAAGCCTGATATACAAAACCACGTCGCTTACAAAGCGAGATGATTTTGTCCAAAGTACATGCGTGCGGATCAGCCGCAACCTTTTCATTTTTTGCCATTTTTTTCTCCTTAAACCTTCGCGGTAGCGATGTTGCACGGATGCAACAAATGGCAAGTTTTTTCGTAAGGAAAAACTTGGCCACATAAAAATTACACGGAGGTAATTTTTATGTGCTACTCCTTTAATCCACCCCTGGCGTGGAGCAGACGGATATAAAATAATTGAGAAGATTTTAACATATTTAAAAAAAAGGGGGAAGTCTCCACCTCATTCCGATTTTTTAAGCAAGTATATAGAATAGAATAGAATTTTCTGTTATACTTTACTTCGGATTTTTCGATGGAACACAAGATTCAGGAAAAAGCGACTGAGATAATCGGCCACAACAAGGAAAAGGCCGTTGAGCTTCTCGGCCAGACAAAAGAACAGGCCATTGACCTAATCGAAACAAAAACAAGCCTTCTCAAAAAAATATTTCTTGTCATGCTGGCCATTGCCATCGTCGTAATCGGAATCTGGTTCTTCTACGAATACAAAAAAGGCGTTATCCGTGATGTCGATTCCTTCAAGGACTTCATCAATTCTTTCGGCATTTTCGGCCCCCTCCTGCTCACGATTTTCCAGTGCGTAAAAACGGTCTATGCTGTAATCCCTAGTACACTGGGCTGTATCGCCGGTCCGGCCCTCTTCGGTCCCTGGACAGGAATCATCTGCAACTATATCGGCATCTGCTCAGGCTCCTTCCTTGCCTTTGCCCTTTCTCGCAAATTCGGAATCACTTTGGTCAAACAGATTTTCTCCGAAAAGCAGTATCAGCGGGGCCTCAAAAAAATGGAAAAATGGAAGAACAGCTATCCGGTTTTTCTCTGGGTCGCAATTTTCCTTCCAATTTCGCCCGACGACTTTTTGTGTTACTTCACCGGCCTTACCGAAATGAAGTTCAAGAAGTTCGCGCTCATAATCCTGACTTCAAAACCGTTTACGATTATCGTCTACGGCCTGATTTTCGGAAATTTGTTCAACTAGCAATTTAAATAGAAATTTTATACAATATTAAAAGAAGGTTAAATTATGGATAATAAAAAGAGATTGCATTTGCTCGGCGTTTACAACTACACGGTCATTCTCACCTATGTGGGTATGCTTTTTGCCTTTGCAGGCATTCATTTCGTATTCTCAAACAACGACCGAAGCTTCATCCTTGCCCTTTTGTGTCTCATGGTTGCCGGCGTAATGGATATGTTCGACGGCAAGGTTGCATCAACCAAAAAAGACCGCACACCGTCCGAAAAGCTTTTCGGCATTCAGATTGACTCAATGGCCGACATCATCAGCTACGGCGTTTTCCCGTCGCTCATCGTTTACAAGCTGGCAATCGGCGACAAGCAGTACCCTGTTGATCATCCATGGCAGGCAAGAATCGTTATCTGCATCTGTGCACTTTACCTTCTCTGTGCCCTTATCCGCCTCTCGTACTTCAATGTAGACGAAATGGAACGACAGTCACAGACAAGCGAAAGCCGCCACGAATACCGTGGCCTTCCCGTAACGAGCGTTGCGGTAATTCTTCCTGCAGTTTTCATCATCTCCTACTTTTTGGGCAATTCCCGCCCGCCGATTCACGCTGCGGCAGTCCTTCTTCTTATCATGTCAATCGCATTCATCTCGCCCTTCAAGCTTCTTAAACCCCACTTAATCGGAAAAATCGGCCTCATCATCATTGGTCTTATCGAACTTGCCCTTCTTCTTCTTGGAAAAGCATACTATGTCCGCACACCAGACACAGATCCTTCAATAGTCTTCGAAAACAAGGCAACAGTCGAAGAAATCAAAACCCAGGCGGCAGAGGCATTTTAATATGGCAGACGGAAACGATAAATCAGTTCAATTTCTATACGGCACAAAAGGCGGCAGGATTCTTCTTCACACAATCCTCGCCCTCCGCGTTCCAAAATTGCTGGGCTGCATTCTTCGTTCTCCGCTTTCTCGATTCTATATTCCGTCCTTCGTCAAAAAGAACGGAATCGACATGACGGGTTTCGAAGGCGTAAAATTCAAGTCATTCAACGATTTTTTCACCCGCAAAAAAGAAATCACATTCGATTCTGATGAAGATCACTTCATTTCCCCGGCTGACAGCCTTCTCTCAGTCTACGAAATCACGGAAGACGCAAAATTCCACATCAAGGGTTTTGACTATACCCTCCAGGATTTTTTTGAGCCTGAGCGATTCGATGCAAAGCCCGAAGAGACAATCCAGCCATTTATCGGTGGACTCTGCCTTGTATTCCGCCTTTGTGCC
Source organism: uncultured Treponema sp. (assembly GCA_946611835.1). GTDB lineage: Bacteria > Spirochaetota > Spirochaetia > Treponematales > Treponemataceae > Treponema_D. Next base: position 4,004 of record CAMOEE010000182.1, read on the forward strand.
ACAGACTATCACCGCTACTGCTATATCGACAATGGCAGCCAGAACGGGAACCACTTTATCCAAGGCTCGCTCTACTCAGTTCAGCCCCTTGCAGCTGAAAACTTTCGTCTTTACACTAAAAACCGCCGCTCATGGACAATCTTGACCACAGAAAATTTCGGCAAGGTTGCTCAGATTGAGGTCGGAGCATTCAGCGTAGGCGGAATCAAAAACCGTAACGGTGAAATCAGTTTCAAAAAAGGCGAAGAAAAAGGCTATTTCGACCTCCACGGCTCAACAATCGTCCTCCTCCTTCAAAAAGACAGCATAAAACTCCTCGACGAAATCAAAAAAGCCACCGATTCGGGCCAGGAATACCGGGTAAAAATCGGCCAGCAAGTCGGCGTAAAAGCTGACTAAACCTGCTTCTAAAAACAAAAGTCCATCAGTCATAGTCCTCGATTTTTCCATGCAAGATGGACTTTTTTTATGTTTTCAAGCCAGTAAAATTCACTCATTTCTCAAAAACTTCTACACTAAATTTTAAAAATAATAAGGCGCGGCATCAAGGTACCCCCGGCTTTCCGCCCTTCCGCTCCCCGCTCCATTCCTCCGCTCGCGCAAGGCTCGCTCCGGAACGCCCTTCCGGGCGGGGCTCCAATCCGGCGCGGGCATGGTCGGTCCGTATGAGGGACCAATAGCTCCCCGAAGGCAGAAATCAGCGACAACATAAGCAAAAAAAGAGAAGCTTAAGCCTGAGGGAAACAGAGGCAAACAAAGAAGGAAAACGGACTCAATAGGCGGAAGATGAAACTGCAGAGAAAGTACATGCGGCCGCAAAGACCGGGCAGAAAGGTAAAATACAGTCCGGGGAAAAAAACTACGGAAACAATCCGGGGCTTTCAGCATCATAAAATGAAAAGGCACAGCTGGAGCGACGGCACGAGACGCAGCGTGACCCGCGGGGGCAAAAAAAATCCCCTCCGCCTGGGGGGAGGGGACTTCAGGGAAGAAAAAAAAGAGCCGGCGGCGGCCTACTTTCCCCCGGTCTGGAGTATCA
>CAMOEE010000183.1 GCA_946611835.1 uncultured Treponema sp.
CCTTTAAGGAGGATTTCTTTGTCTATGTGACCTTAATGTACTTAGTTTATGGCTGTGTTGACAATCACGCTCTTTGCCGAAGCGAATTTGTCAATCTTTCCGATTCGAGTCTGCCAGTATTCAGCCTCGCTTTTTGTCACATAAGGACCAACCCTTACACGGTAGAAAGTTTTTCCTTTTGAGTCAGTGAAAGTGAAGACTTCGCTCGGAATCTTGTTTGACTCAAGGGTTGTGCGGGCCTCATCAGCATTTCTCTTGCTTGTGTAAGCCGCAGCCTGAACCCAGAATGAATCCGGGGCTTTTTTTGCAGCCGCAGCCACTTTCTTTGCGGTTGCGGCCTTTGTGCTTGAAGGGGCCTTTGCAACCGTGCTGCTCTTGCTTACAGCGCTTTTTGTACTTGCGGTAACTTTCGGGCTTTCCTTTTTGACAGGTGCCTTTGCGACCGCAGAAGGAGCGTAGTAGTTTTCTGTGGCAGGAGTTACATCCCGTGCCTCCTGAACTTCCGGGGCACGGTTCGTGTTAATTTGATTTGCGGTCATCTCATTTTTTGCGATAATTCCCTTGTTCGGAGATGCTTTGAGTGAGTTCAGGTCGATTGTAGTCGTGCCAGTGGAATATACCGTAGCATTGTCAGAAATTACTGTGAGTTTGTCAGCATGAACAAGATTTTCACTTCCCTGGGCAGCTTTCTGAGCGCTATCATTGCTTGCGAGGGCGAATGGAGATGGAGTGAGACCGTTTCCGGCAGCTGCTTCTGCCTGGACTGGTGTTTCTGTCTGGAAAACGATGTTGTTCTCTGGAACTGGAGTTGCTCCCTGTTTCGTTGAGCTTATCCAGCCAGTGCTAGGATCAAAGCCCGACATCATTTCTGAACCCTGATGCAGGGAAGGTGAATAAAGAATCAGTGCCGCACCAACAACTACGAGCAGGAAAATTCCGGCCGCAGCGACAATCCACAAAGTTTTCTTCTGTTCCATAAAAATCCCCCTGGAAGCCGCAAAAATACCGATTATGGCAGAAAACAACTTCCATTACCTATGTTTTCAGTATCGGATTTCTGGGAAAAAAGTTTAGAGAAAGTGAAAAGATGAAAACGGAAAGTTGAAAATGGAAAACTGAAAGATGAAAGATGAAAGTTGAAAACTGAAAGTGGGCGCACACGCCGCAGGCGGCGGCCGGGCTTTCCGCCATTCCGCTTTCGCTCCAGCCGCTTACTCACTCGCTTCCGCTCGTTCAGCTTGCGGCCGCCGGAGGCGTGGCTTCAATCCCTTGCGCTTCTGGTGCTCACTCACTCGCTTGCGCTCGCTCAGTTTTTTCTAGTTTCTGATTATTTCGATTGGAATGTTTAATTTAGAAGCCGCTTTTTTGTATTCTCTGAAAAGGTTTTTCTGGCTTTTAAAGCGTGCGAGAATCTGCCTGAGAGGAAGACCGTCCCTTTTTTTTGCCCTGGCGAGCCTTTTCAAAAAATTCGCCTTCACGAAAAAGATTTTCCTGCACTTTGCAAGCAGTTCTGGCGTCTTGAAAAGCACTGTCGCGTTCAAAATAACCGGCTTTCCGCTGTTATTTTCTATAAATTGATTCGTAAGCTCGATGATTTTGGGGTAGACGATGCTTTCCTGCCGTGCAAGAAGCTCCGGCGAAGAGAAAACAAGCCGCCCCAGTTCCCGCCGGTCAAGAGAGCCGTCTTCTTTCAAAAGTGAAATTCCCCGTGAGCGAGCCTCTTTCCCAAAGCCTGAGAGAATCTGAGCCTTACAGAGCGAAATCGCCTCGTGAGCGGTTTTGTCTAAATCCAGTGAAACGAAGCCTTCTTTCTCAAAAAGCGAACAGACAAAATTCTTGCCAGCTGCCATCTGCCCGGTGACGCAAATAGGGAGTGACTCGCTTGCGGGGCAAAAGCCTCTCCCGCCGTCAGAAACTTTCAACTTTCCATTTTCAATTTTCAATTTCAATGGAATTCCCCCCAGTTCTTTCCGTGCTCAATCGAAACCCTGAGCGGAACCGAAAGGCGGACTGCATGTTCCATCTTGTCCTGAATCAAAGCGATTGCGTCCGAAATAGATTTTTCGTCGTCATCGCACTCAAAAATCAGCTCGTCGTGAACCTGCAGCAAAAGCCTTGCCTTACTTCCCGTCGCTTTAAGTGCCTGGCTTACATCAATCATTGCTTTTTTTACGATGTCGGCCGCGCTTCCCTGAATCGGGGAATTCTTTGCCACACGGATTGCCCCTTCCTTTTCCATCTTGTTCCTGCTGTTTATGGCTAAGATTTTCCGCCGCCTGTCAAAAATAGTCTTGATGTAGCCGCTTTCCTCTGCATGGCGCACATTCTCGTCAAAGAATTTCTTGACCCCGGAATAGACCGCAAAGTAATTGTCGATGAAGTCCTTTGCCTGTCCCCGGCCGATTCCCAAATCCTTTGCCAGCGAAAAAGCCCCCATTCCGTACATGAGACCGAAATTGAGAGTTTTTGCGCTCCGCCTCATCTCCGGAGTGACATCATTCATCGGGACATTGTAAATCAGGCTGGCCGTGGATTTGTGGACATCAATATTGTTGTTGAAGGCCTCGCAGAGATTTTTGTCGCCGCTCAAATGGGCGAGAACGACAAGCTCAATCTGGGCGTAGTCGGCTGAAATCAAAATCTTGCCTTTTTCAGCGGTAAAGGCCGTGCGGATCCGCCTGCCTTCTTCGCTTCGCACAGGAATATTCTGCAAATTCGGGTCTTTTGACGAAAGTCGGCCCGTTGCGGTTCCAGTCTGCATGAAGCTCGTGTGGACCCGGCCGTCACTGTCAGCCTGAGCCGGAAGGGTCTCGACATAGGTCGACAGAAGCTTGGCCTTTGCCCGGTATTCGAGAACTTTTGCCGGCAGGGGATCAAGCTCAGAAAGCTCCTCCAGGACGCTGGTGTCGGTGGAGTAGCCCGTGCGGGTCTTTTTCCCTGGTGGGAGTTTTTTCTCTTCAAAAAGGACCGTTCCCAGCTGTTTTGGAGAGGCGATGTTGAATTCGTGACCGGCCAGCGAGAAAATTTCCTGCTCAATCGAGGAAATCTGCCTTTTAAGCTCCACGGCATAGTCATTAAGGTAGCGGGAATCGACATGGATTCCGTTAAGCTCCATCTGAGCCAGAATCGGAAGAACTTTCATCTCCATGTCCCAGAAAAGCCCGGTCAAATTCTCGTCATTCAGCCTTTTTTCAAAAAGATTCCAGAGCTGCAGGGTAAAATCTGAGTCCTCGCTTGAATATGCCGCAGCCGTCTCCAGGGGCACATCGGCGAAAGTCTGGCCTTTTCCTACAATCTCGCCGAATTCGGTTCCCTTGAGATGCAGCTGTGTCTCGGAAAGATATTCGAGGGAGTAGGCGTTTTTTCCGCTTCTGTCAGGCTCCAAAAGCCAGGCGGCAATCATTGTGTCGGCAATGCGGGCCGTCTTTTTGCAAGTGTTCTCGTCCCCGTCAGTTTTTCCTGTCCAGTCTTCGATTTTTATGATTCCCTGGGCATCAAGGACTTTCATGTCAAATTTCGCGTTGTGAAGGACAATCGTGCATTTGGGACAGTAAAAAATCCTCCTCAGCTCTTCAAGGGCATTTTTTTTGGAAATGCCGGTTTTTTCCGTAAACAAGTCGCCGCCGTCAGTGGCAATGGGAACATAAACTCCGCTTCCCTTTTCATAAGAAAGCGAAAATCCCAGAAGATTCGCCTGGCTTGTGTCGAGAGAATCAGTCTCCGTGTCGAAGGCAAAAAGAGAATTTTCAAGCGAAAGTATTTTATCAATATATGAAGAAAGTTCTCCTTCACCGGTGATTGCCCGGTAATTTCCTTTGTTTTGCACGACAGCCGGCGCATGGACTTCAGTATCTTCTTTTACAGAAGTTTTACTTGCTGAAAGCTCCCCAGCAGGATGCGGGCTTTGAGTAAAGAGGGAATTTTCAGCAGGAAAATTCTCGTTCGAATCCAAAAATTCATGGGCAGATTTTTGGTTCGCATAATCCCTCGCAATGGCACGGATTTCCAAAGCTGACATTTTTTCTGCCGCCCCGGCATAATTCAGGCTTTCTATGCAGCATTCATTTATTGACTCCAAGTCTGGAACATCACAGCAAAGGGTAATCAGTTTTTTCGAGAAGAAAGCATTTTCCCTGTCGCCACGGATTTTTTCGCCCAAAGCACCTTTGATTTCACCTGCGTGTTCATAAATTCCTTCGAGACTTCCGTACTCAGAAAGAAGTTTGACGGCCGTTTTCTGCCCGACACCCTTAACGCCAGGAACATTGTCTGCCGTGTCGCCCATCAAAGAAAGTAAATCCAAAAGTTTAGCCGCAGGAACTCCCCAGGCACTTTCAACTCCGGCCTCATCAAGCTCCGCCCAAATCTGAGCCTTGTCCGGCTTCATGCAGTGAATGTGAGCATTGGTCAGTTGCTGCAGGTCTTTGTCAGCGCTGAGAATGACGCAGTTTCTTCCCTCTGACTCAGCTTTTTTTGCCAGTGTGGCGATTACATCGTCTGCCTCGTATCCGTCACGGCGAATCACACGAATTCCCAGAGTTTCCAGAATATCCTCAATCACAGGAATCTGGGCATGAAGGTCTTCCGGCGTTTTTGGACGGGTCGCCTTGTATTCGGCGTACATCTCGTGCCTGAAAGTCGCCGTTTTTGAGTCCATGGCCGCAACCATGTATTTGGGCGAGTAATTCTTCAATATGGTAAGCAGGTTCCTGAAAAAACCGAATACTGCCGAGACATTTTCTCCCTTAGAGTTTGTCAGCGGCCTTGATATAAAGGCAAAGTACTCCCGGTAAATCAAACCGTAGGAGTCCAGCACAAAAAGCGTGTTCTCATTAATAAAATTACCCATGCCAATAGTATAAAGTTTTTATTGACACAAATCTATTATTTAGCGCAGGAGGGGTGAAAATCCCCTCAGAAAAAAAACGAAAAAAAAGTGAAAAAATTTTGAAAAAAAATAAAATTTCTGTTGACACAAAATATGTCCTGTGCTATA
>CAMOEE010000184.1 GCA_946611835.1 uncultured Treponema sp.
CAAAAAAAGCGCGCGGAATCTCAGGAAATAAGGTCAGCACAGTAAATTTCATGGAATTACTCCAGAATCCAGAGGTGCATCAACTGGATTATCTTGTTCTTGACATCAACCTTTCCGATGAATTGATCTTTTAGCGGCACATAGACCGTGCGGACCTTTCCATTGGAATCGTACTTGACGCTGTTACTAAGACAATCACAATCCTCGGCCAGAAGAACTTCTAACAGGTTCCCAGAACCGCCTTCCATTACGTCTGTGATTGTACCCACCTTTATGGGCGCAGATTTGTCTGCCAATCCGTCTTTACCCTCGTAAACGAGAGCGCAGTTTTTTAAGTCTTCGATATACCACTCATCCTTACCAAGAGGACAAGCGTTCTCCCGGGATACCACGATTTCCCATTTACCGTACTTTTGCACGGCTTCCGGTGAATCAATCCCAGCAAGTTTTAAATACAAGTCACGGCCGCCGACTTGAGCATATTCAACCGAAAAGGATTTTTCTTCCCCGGTTTTGCCGTTCCTCAAAGCGACTTCCTTCATTGAAGCGAAATGTTCGTATTCACCAGAAGTGCTTTCTACCTTAAATTCGCCCGAAATGCCATGTGAGCCACGAACGAAGCCAACGATAAAGCTGTCGTTTAGATTAGATTTTTCCACAGTTCAATTAGTCCAGTATGTCAAGGCTATAATGCCTGCCATCTCTACTGGCTGATGCACTCAATACTGTGCGCAACGCTTTAGCAATACGGCCGTATTTGCCGATAACCTTACCAATATCGCCTTGGGCTACACGAAGTTCCAGAACCGGGCCTCGCTCACCTTCAGTTTCATTCACCGAGACTGCACTGGGATCATCGACCAATGATTTTGCAATGTATTCAATCAGGTCTTTTTCCATTCCCCGTTACTCCCGCTAAATTATTTGTTGTTAAGGTTCTTTTTGCTGAAAAGCTTTTTGACTGTTTCGGTTGGCTGTGCGCCTACGCTAATCCAATACTTTGCACGCTCTTCGTTAATCGTGAACTGGTTTTCGCCCTGCTGGGTTACTGGCTGGTAAGTTCCGATTTCCTCGATTGTCGTGCCATCACGAGGTTTTCGTGAATCCTGAACGACGATTCGGTAGCAAGGTCGTTTTTTTGCACCGAGTCTCTTGAGTCTGATTTTGACCACAATATTCCTCCTAGAATAAATTTGTGAAGTAAAAGTATATATATTTTAGAAATAATAATCAATTAGTTAAGGCCGAATTCACAAAACATAATTCAATTTTTTTAATGGGAAAGTCTTTGCCCCTACCCCGGTTTTCTTAAAAAAAACTTGACTTTTCAAAGAAATAAAACACATAATTATTGTACATCTTTTGTCAGACAAGTTTAAGAAAATCCAATCACATTGAGAGGAGATGCATTTATGAAAATCACTACTTTCAACCCTATGATACTTTCAAAAAATGCAGGGGATTTAATCAAGCTCTTCCAGGTCAACTCTGCTTTTTGCCCCATCAGGTTTTCCTGTCACTATTTCCGAGCACCTTAAGGACTAGGAAAGGCGGACAGAAATCTTAAAACGGATTTCCCCGGATTTTCAGAACTCAGCCAGACAAAATTTAGAGCCTAAAAAGGAGAATCTACATTATGATGAACATGATCGAAGAAGCCATTATCTATGCGACAATACTGCATCAGGGGCGAATCAGAAAATTCCGGGGAATTCCCTACATACTTCACCCGCTGGAAGTGGCTCAGATTATCTCCACCATGACCGATGACAAGGAAATCATATCAGCTGGAATTCTTCACGACATCGTTGAGGATACGGACGGAACTCTGGCAGAAATCAAGGAACGATTCGGGGACAGAGTCGCCACAATTGTCGCATCGGAGTCCGAGAACAAATATCCGGAAGAGACAAAAGGCAAATCATGGGAACGGCGAAAAGAAGAGTCTCTTTTAAAATTACAGAAAAGCACAGACATCGGCGTAAAAATGCTCTGGCTCGCAGACAAGCTATCCAACATCCGCTCTCTCTCGGGCATTTATTCAGAAAAGGGCGAGGAAATGTGGCAGAGCCTGCATCAGAAAGACCCTCAGAAGCAGCTCTGGTACTACCGGACAGTCGGCGAGATGGTGGAGCTTTCGCTTAACAAGACTGGTGCCTTCAAGGAATACATAAAGCACATCAATTTCATCTGGCCGGGCACTTTCGACTCAGAAAAAGCTCGCTACAAAAAGTACCGTGAGGTCTCGGTCGAGGGCTGCAAGCTGATTGGCCGTGGAGCCAAAGGTGATGTCTACAAATATGATGACGAGCTTGTAATCAAAGTCTACAACCACAACAATACCTACCATGATGTGGAGCGGGAAATTGCCCTGAGCCGTCAGGCCTTCATCCTGGGGATCCCGACAGCAATTTCATTCGGAATTGTTTCGGTCGGGGAGCAGTATGGGGCCATGTATGAGCTTGTTGACTCTCAGACTCTCTCGACTTATATCGCAAAAAATCCTTCACAGGTTGAATCCTACGCAAAAATCATGGCGGAACTGGCCCATACAATTCATGGGGTTCCGGCTCCCGACAGCGGAATCTTTCCAAGCTGTGGAGAGAGAATCAAGTCCTACATAAGGGGCGGAATCGGCTACGAGGACGAATCGCTTGGGAAAAAATGCATGAAGCTTTTTGATGCCCTGCCAGAAACAAAGGGGCTTCTTCACGGCGACTTTCACACGGGAAATGTTTTCATGCAAAAAGGCGAGGCTCTGCTGATTGACATGGACAGAATATCCACAGGACACCCGATTGTTGAGCTGAGCGACCTCTATTATTTCTACGTGATTCTTGGTGAAGAAGATCCTGAAGTCATTGAAAATTTCATGGGATTCTCATACCAGACGGCAAAGAAATTCTTCGACTATTTCCTCAGATTCTACCTGAATACAGAGGACGAGAACAAATTAAATGAAATCAAGAAAAAAGCCTCTGTTTTGTGCTACACAAGGATGATAAGAAAACTGAAGAAAGACGGAACCCCTTCCGAAAAAGATGCCAAATTAATAAAAAAATATGTAGCAAAGCTCGAAGAAGTGCTGGATAAAGTAAATTCACTGGCCTTTTGAACTTGAAAACAATGCAAAAAAAACGGGCAGAATTGGCTTTCTGCTTAGAACCTTTGGTTCGTCAACCTTTGGTTCGTCAAACTCACCTGAGCTTTGCTCACTGCGATGTTTGGGACAGGTTCCCGATAGGCGCCCGTTTTTTGTTTGGGGTAGTAAATCTAAAACCCGAAATTTGATTTATAACTAGTCTTTCGCAAGGATAATTTTTGAGGCCTCAAGAATCTTTGTTCCGGTATCAAATTTGTTTACCGCAACCCAGCTGCCTTCTTTCAAATCCTCAAGTTTTGTTTCGTTGATTTCAGGTCTCATTGTCTCGCTGCCCCCCTTTCTTTTTTTGTTCCTGTCTGCCTGGGCTTTGAGTCCTGCCAAATCAAATTCACGGATTTTTGTGAATGGATTGACATGAACCTGACTTTCCTTTCCATCAACATCCTTTACAGTGACAATATACTTTTCTGTGTCAACAGAAGTGATTGTTCCAAGCAGGTCGACATTTTTGATTCCGTCACCAGCTTTTGGCATCATCATTTTGCCCTTGGCGAAGTTTCTTCCGCCCATGTTCCACTCAGAGAAATTTTCAGCCGGCTGACAGCAGGGACTTCCTCTCATGGTGCCGTTCGAGCGCGCAAAAGCTGCCGTTGTTCCAAGCCCCAGAATGACTGCCGAGACTGTGATTGTTTTGACGATTTTGTTCATAATTTGACTCCTGAAAATCAGCGGCGGAAAAGGAGGGACCGCCGCCATAAAGTATTTCAGCTCACTGCTGATGGCTAAAGTCTATCGTTTATGAGGGCTGTCTGCATTAAAGGCAAATTAATCAAACATGAAAAAGTTTTCAGATTGACAAGGCTTTTCTGAGTATTTTTAAAAGCAGGAAATTACTTAAAAAACGGAAGGGGAGCTGTGACCGTCATAAGCCCGCCTGTGACAGGATGGGGAAATGAAAGGCTTTCTGCATGCAGCATTATTCTCTCATAAGGTATTCCGCCGTAAAGGGTATCACCGAGAATCGGCAGGCCCAGGGAAGAGAGGTGAAGGCGAATCTGGTGGGTGCGGCCTGTGAAGGGCGAGCATTTTACCAGAAGAAAAGAGAGAGCCTGATCATGGCGACTTACATGAGAAGCAAAGCTCTTTTCGCAATTACAAAGGACTTCAAATTCCGTGCGTGAGGAAAGCCCGCCGTTTTTTTCGCTCACCCTTCCCCATTTTGCCGCCTGGCCCTTGGGGCTGATTCTTCCCATGGGAAAATCGACGACAAATTTTTTACCGGCTGGGAAATTTGAAAGCTCTTTCTGGGGAAGGCATACAAGAGCATTATAGATTTTTCGGGCAGTATGATTCTCGAACATATCATGGCAGGCGGAATTTACGGCCCGGGCTTTGGTGAAGAGAATGACTCCGCTGGTATCACGGTCAAGGCGGTGCATGATTCCAAGATATGGCGGATTTTTTGCGTTCGGATGCTCGATTTTCTGCCGCTCAAACAAAAAGCGAAGGATTGCGGCGTGAAGATTATCACGGCAGCCGACCATTCCGGCCTCGGTGGGAAAATGACTGGGCTTGTTCACGACGATTATGCTGTCATCCTCAAAAAGAATATCTTTTGGAGTCAGTTCATAGTCGATATCATCCGGCTGCTTCTCAAAAAAAAGCTTATCCTCGTCCACATGAACTAAAACTTCGCTTTCTTTGTGAACGCTGTAAGACGGGATACGAACCTGCCGACCGGAAACGCTGACACTACCGGCAACTATAAGACGGCGGATTTTTGAATTGGAAACCTCAGTCCCAAGCAGGCGGGGAAGTTCAATGCGGAGAAGTTCATTCAGAGAAAGTGAGGAAGAAGATTTTATCGTAAAAG
>CAMOEE010000185.1 GCA_946611835.1 uncultured Treponema sp.
TTATCCGCGTCGAAAAATAGTTTATGAGAATTTTAATCACAGGCGGCGGTTGCCGGGAATATATTGATTCTGTTCGCGTTGTGACTAACTCTTCGACGGGGCGGACTTCTGCTGAACTTGCTGACGACTTTGCCCGAAAAGGAAATGAAGTAACCCTGATTACGGCGGAAAATGCTATAAAAGCTCAGGATTCTTCTATAAATATAATCACATTTCAAACCGGGGAAGAGCTTGCGGCGGCAATCAAGGCTGAGCTGACATCTTCATTTTACGATGCGGTGATTCATGCGGCGGCGGTTAGCGATTTTGTGCCTTACGAAATCACGATTGGGGGAAAGACCGTCAAAGCAGGAAAAAAGGCAGAAAAACTTCCTTCAGGGGGAGAAATGACCGTGACTTTCAGGGCGAGTCCGAAAATCGCAGACTCTCTCCACGACTGGGCGGCCCAGGGCGGAAACGAAAAGGCAAAGGTCGTCTGCTTCAAACTTTTGAACAATGCTGATGAAGCGGCAAAGGAAAAGGCTGTGACAAGCCTCTTCGGTCACTCAAAGGCCGATTTCGTGGTCTACAATGATTTGAGCCAGATTACGGAAGAAAGCCATCCATTTTTAATTTTGAACAACACAGGCAAAACTGTAGCTGAAGGAAAAACGAATCAAAACCTGGCGACAGAACTTCTGGGGATTTGTGAGTTTTTTTTGGAGGAAGAATGATTTTAACACTTGATATCGGCAACACACAGCTTTCGGGCGGCGTTTTTTCAGAGGGAAAAATTGCCCTGACCTTCCGTTGTGCCACGACAAAAGGCACTTCAAGCGACGAGCTGGGAATTTTTCTGCGCTCTGTCCTGCGGGAGAACGGAATTGCCTCAAAAGAAATCACTGACATTGCAATCTGCTCTGTCGTACCAAGCCTGAACTATGCCATCACCAGTGCCTGCGTGAAATATTTCGGCATCGAACCTCTGATGATTCGCTCGGGAATCAAGACCGGGCTAAAACTGCGCTACTCGAATCCCCGTGAAATCGGAGCGGACAGGATTGCGGCAGCCATAGGAGCCAGTTTCCTAAAGCTCGGCTCTCACATCATCGTCGTAGATATGGGAACAGCCACCACGGTCGATGTAATCACCAAAGAAAACGAATATTTCGGCGGTGCGATTCTTCCGGGAATCAACATGATGATGCATGCCCTTTCTTCGGGGACGGCTCAGCTTCCCAGCGTTGAGATTGTGGAGCCTGAAAAAGCCTGCGGTTCATCCACGGTTACGGCCATCCAGTCAGGCCTTTACTGGGGAACTCTCGGCTCAATCCGTGAACTGATTTCAAGATTCACGAAAGAAGTCTTCAAGGGAGAAAAACCAGTCGTGATTGCGACAGGAGGCTTTTCAAACCTTTTCAAAGACTCAGGTATCTTCGACCGGGTTGAGTCGCAGCTTGTCCTCGACGGACTTAGAATCGCACTGGAATTGAATAAATAAATAAATAAATTCCTCACAGAGCTTAGGAGGTCACAGAGGACTGTAGATTTGGGAAAGTCTCATACCTCAATCAAGCCGCTCAATAGACAGAGGGACTGAGGTTAAAGACTTGTTACTGAAAATATCTCTCTGTGTCCTCTGTGCCTCTGTGAGAAATTTAAATCAAAAGAGGAAATTATGAATATTGAAGTTTTGAAATCTAAACTGCACAGGGCTACCGTTACGCAGACTATCCTTGATTATGAGGGGTCGATTTCCATTGATACGGAGCTTGTGAAGGCCGCAAACATGCACATCTGGGAGAAGGTCGAGATTTTCAACATTAACAATGGCGCCCGGCTTGCCACTTACATCATTCCCGGCAAAAAGGGAGAATTCTGCCTTAACGGAGCGGCAGCCCGCCTTGCCCAGCCCGGGGACAAAATCATCGTCGTGACCTACACCCAAATCGACGAAAGCCAGGCCGATAGCTGGAAACCGAAAATCGTTCTCTTAAACGAAGATAATTCCGTCAAGGAAGTGAAGAATTAAGCCAAAGAACGAAAGGACGAACGCATTACAAAGCGCTATGCCTGAAAAAAAATGGCTCCCGGTCGTGAAAGCGGCTTATCGAAAACGCAGGCTAGCCTGCTAGACGCCGTTTGTGCTTGTAACTATTTACGGTTACCGCTCACGCGGCAGCACAAACGGAGTCTTTTCGTAAGCCGTTTTCTCTCCCTCGCGCCATTTTTTGCCACAAAACACACATAATGCGATTGTCCTGCCAAGCCAGGATGACAATACATGGCAAAAAAGTGTATAATAAAATATGAAAGAATCTCTCCGACGACTTATTAACACTAAATTTCTGGTTGGCACCTGGATTTGTTTCCATGCCTTGATTATCACGGCTTTTCTGGCCTCAATCGCAGTCCGTGGCTTTAACATCGACGCTAATTTCTTCAACATGCTGCCTGACTCAACTTTGGGAGCCGCCATGGGCAAGGCTGACGAAAAGCTTTCCGACACCATGGAAAAGAGCATTTTCGTCCTGGCAGGCCATGAAGACTTCGCAAAAGCCAGAGAAGCGGCAGAGACTGCCTTCAATTCCCTCAAAGACAGCGATAATTTTGCCTCAATCTCCCTTTACGCAGAAAATTCCGCAATCACCGAAATCGAGGATTTCGTCGCTCCCTACCGCTGGGCACTTTTAAGTGAAGAAAACATAAATCTCCTTTCAACAGAGGAAGGTGCTGCTGAATTCGTGCAGAACTCACTGGCACAGGTTTACGGCTCCTTTACCCTCACCTCACTCTCAAATCTGGCAGAAGACCCCTTCCTTCTTGACGAGACGAACACCCAGAATTTCCTCGCTTCCATTCAGGAAGCAAGCACGGCCCTTTCCGCAAAGGACGGAGTTCTGGCCTCACAATACGATGGAAAATGGTATGTAATGATTCGTGCCACTTTGAGCGAAAAGGGAGCCGCTGTCGCAAGCAAAACAAACGGCGTGGCCACGATTTACAGGGTTTGCCAGCCACTTGAAAAAGACGGACTCCGCTTCGTTTATTCTGGAACTCCTTTCCACAGCCACAAAAGCTCGACATCAGCCATCAGCGAAACCAGCATAATCTCAACTATTTCGCTTTCTGTCGTCGTCATCATGCTTCTTCTCGTTTTCAATTCTGTGGTTCCACTTTTTGCCTCTGTCATGTCGGTCTTAATCTCCATGGGAGCAGCTTTTTGTGCCACAATGGCAATCTACGGCGAGATTCATGTAATCACCCTCGTCCTCGGAACATCTTTAATCGGAAGCTGCATCGACTACAGCCTTCACTATTTCGTAAACTGGAAGGGTCATCCAAACCTTACGAAAACTTCATCGATCCGCTCTCACTTGCTTAAAGGCCTTTTCCTTTCAATGCTCTCAACTGAAATCTGCTACATTCAACTGGCCTTCGCCCCCTTCGGAATCCTCAAGCAGATGGGTATTTTCTCAAGCATTGGTATTTTAAGCTCATTCCTGAGCGTAGTCTGCATATACCCCCTCTTCCCGCTGCCGAAAAACGAAAAGCGGGTCATCAAGGCACTCAAATTCTACAAGACTTCACCTTTCAAAAAACATCCTAAGGCAAGCATCGTCTTCTCGGCCAGCATGATTGCAATTTTTGCCGTCATCATCGCCCTTCACTACAGGGATTTAAAAATCGAAAACGACCTCTACAAGCTCTACACCTTTGAGGGCAGGGTCAAGGAAGACCAGGATTTATGCGCCGCAATCACAAAATATGCGTCTGAAGGCTGGTTCATAATCTACGGCGACACTGAAGAAGAGCTTTTGCAGAACGAAGAAAAAATCTGCCGGGAAATCGACAAGATTCAAAACAAGGGCTACCTTGCAACCTCTAGATTCCTGCCTTCCCTCGAAAAACAGGCTCGGTCAAAAGCCGCCACAAGGAATCTTCTTCCATTCGCCCGGGAGCAGTTCGCCATGCTGGGCTACGAGGAGTCTGATTACACGGCTTTCCTTGCAAATCTTGAAGAAGCCATGTCAAAGGAAATCTCACCGAAAGCAGAGCTTCCGTCTTCTGTAAAGGCAATCTCGGACATGCTCTGGCTGGGAGAAATCGACGGAAAGTATTACTCAATCGTTCTTCCCGTCACCCTTTCACCGGAAGAAGAATACACAAGAATCGCAAATGAATGCGGCTCTGCCTACTACGAGAACAAATGGAAGGATTTCGGCCTCGGACTCGACCACCTGACAAGGCTTATCATCATGTTCTTCTGCATTGCCTACGCCGTGATTCTGATTGTGCTCAAAAGGTTCTACACATGGAAACAGACTGCAAAAATCGCCTCTCTCCCGATTTCATGCGTTCTTTTTATTGTCAGCGTTTTCCTGCTTCTGGGAAAATCAATCGAATTCTTCAGCCTTACGGGTATCATCCTCGTATTCGGTCTGGGTCTGGACTACATTATCTATATGATTGAAAACATGAAGAGGGAAAAAGCCGAAAATGCCGGCCTTGAAGAGCAGGAAAAGACTGAAAGCAAGCTGGAACCTTTCGCAATCGCATTGAGTTTCTTAACCACGGCAATTTCATTCGGAGCGCTGGCTTTCAGCACCTTTGTTCCAGTTCACACAATAGGACTGGCAATCACGCTGGGTCTGATTGCGGCCTTTGTCTGCACGATGATTTAGGCAAAAACTTTACATTGTCTAAGCTCATTCATTTCATTATAATAGGTGAACTATGTCTAGAAACGAAAAAGAATTATGCCACTGGGCTGACCAGCAGGCTGAGAGAATTATCAAGCAGAAGGGAGAGCGAGATTCATACACCTGCGCTTCAGGAATCACACCTTCTGGAACAGTTCATATCGGGAACTTCCGTGAGATTATCACGGTTGATTTGGTCGTACGGGCCTTGCGTGACCGGGGCAAGAATGTCCGCTTCATTTATTCATGGGACGACTACGATGTATTCCGAAAAGTTCCTGCCA
>CAMOEE010000186.1 GCA_946611835.1 uncultured Treponema sp.
AATTTTCTCCACTGCTTCAAAATCCAGTGTGGCTTCAAGCGTTTTGGCGGTTTTTTGGATTTGTTCTTTCAGATTTTTGATTTCATCAGGCAAAAAAAGACCCAGGTGCCGGCTTTCCCAGTTCAAATCAGAATCTTTTGGCAGATAACCGATGACTTTTACGCCGTATTCAGCACTCAGCTCTTCTTCAATCATTGATTTTAAGAGCTGGAAAGTGCCTTTTGAAACCTTGTTCAGAAAAATTCCTTTAATCAGGTTTTCTCTAGTACCAGAGTGGGTCTTGTCGTAGTCCAAAAAACCTTTCACAAGAGGCACGATTGACCGGCTCATTCCACAAGCGGGAATGCAAAGGAGAATTGGCGTTTTCGTGATTCGGGCTATGTCATAGCTGGAGGCTTTGAGCGACTTTCCGCCAAGACCGTCAAAAAGTCCCATTACGCCTTCAATTACGGCGATTTTTTCTGGCTGATTGTTTTCGACCTGTATGCCTTCGCCAGCTTCTTCACCCGGCAAGCAATCGTTCTCTGATTCCATGTTCTCGCTGAAAATCTGCCTGAGCTCTTCTTCGTCAACAAAAAAACTGTCGAGATTCGTTGAGTGGATTCCCAAAACCTGCCTGTGGAACATGGGGTCTATGAAGTCCGGCCCGCACTTAAAAGATACCGGCGACTTTCCGTGATTCTTCAGAAGCTGCAAAATTCCACAGGTCAGCGTGGTTTTTCCGCTTCCGCTGGCCGGGGAAGCAATCATGAGACGGGGGGCGTTGAAAATTTGTGACTTTATATTTTCCTCTGGCTGTCCGCTCACTCTTTCCCTGCCTTTCCCGAAAAACTTACTATATATACGGGATTCTGGGCTTTCATCAGGTGAAAATCCCCCGCCCGCTCGGCATGGCTTACTGCAAGCTGGGTGATTTCGGCATTTTCGATCCGGTCTTCTTCTTCCAGCGATTTTAAAAGATTCTGCATCTCGCACAGATTTTCAAGTGAGACGAAATTCGCCACGATTCTGACTTTCGGGTTCTTCTTTAGCACAAATTCTACGATTTCACGGAGATTTCCTTTGCTTCCGCCGATAAAAACATGGGTCGGAGAAGGAAAATCGAGACATTCAGGGGCCTTTCCCAGGATACAGGTCACATTTTCAAGGCAGAATTTATCGACATTCTTTTTTGTAAGCTCAAAGGCCTCTTCCCTGCATTCCACGGCGAAAACATGACCTTCCGTTGCGATTCGGGCAGCTTCCACGGTGACGGAGCCGGTCCCGCTTCCTATGTCGTAAAAAACAGAAGATTCTGACAAACCAAGTGAAGCCAGCGAGAGGCGGCGGACTTCTTTTTTTGTCATGGGGATTTTTTCGCCACGGATAAAGTCCTCGTCGTTCAAAAATGGCATAAGGGGCTGGGATTTTGCTCCTTCATTTTCAACAAGAAGGACAAAAAGAGAATTTTTCAGAGTGTTATCGGACAAATTAGCGGTAGTTTGGGCGGTCTTTGAGTCAGCCCGGGCTGAATTCAGATTATCCGCTTCGGAATTTTCCTTTTCCTGATAAAAAGCCAGCTTTTCAGGCGATATCCGTATGATTTTTTCTACATCATAAGAAAGATTTGAACCCAGATAACAGTTCACCTCTGGAATCACCCTGTTTTTTATCGCCTTTTCCAGCATTTTTCCAAGATTTCTAACATCTTCAATCCCTGAAAGAATGAAAAAGCACCCGGGATTTTTGCGAATCTGCCCGATTGCGTTGCACTTTGCACCATGAAGAGAAAGAAATTTCCAGTTTTGCCAGGATTTTTGAAGTTTTGAGGCGAAATACACGGCCGAAGAGATGCCCGGAATTACATTGATTTCCCAGTCGCAGGCTTCTGGCTTCACCTTTTCTGATGACTTATCCGCCCTTCCTAAAAAAGAGAAAAAACTTTCCGCCCCGCTGAAAAATCCCACATCGCCGGAAAAAAGCACACTGGCTTTCTCGTACTGTGGATTTTCTTTTAAATAGGAGAAGATTTCTTCGGCACGATAAAGAGGCTCGCTTTTGGGAAGATTTTTGCCTGATTCAGCCTGCCTGTCTTCAGAAAGCCCCCTTCTCAAAGAATTTTCTGCAATTTCAAGAATTCTCTTCGCACCAAAAATAATCTGGCCCTTCCGAAGAGCTGATTCTGCTTCGATTGTGAGAAAGTTTTCGCTGCCAGTTCCCATGCCTATCAGGGTCAGTTGTTTTTTCATTGTGATTGTTTGATTATAGCACAAATCTCCCCGACAGAGTGAAAGATTTCCGCCCCGCTGGCAGTTTTCTCTCTGGCATCCTTTCCGCTTGTCTGTCCCGCCTTTTCCGGGTTTTCAATCACGGCGATTTTCATTCCCAGTTTTTTGGCCGCATGGATTTTCTCGAAATAACCGCCTCTTGCCCCGCTTTCCTTGGTCAGAAGGATTTTTGCACCATTTTCTTCAAACTGAAGTTCGTTAGTTTTCCCGGAGAATGGGCCCTGCATGGCAATAATCTGACTCTGGGGAATTTTGCAGTCTGAGCAGATTTTAAGGCTTTCGATTGAAGGAAGAACCCTGACGATCAGACGGCTTTTGTCCGTGATTTTTTCGCAGAGTTTTGGAAGTTCCTTGCTTCCTGTTGAAACGAAGATTTTTCCGCTCTGAGATTCAAGCCAGTCTGCGGCGGAAGAAATGTCAGGGAAATGGATTTCTCCCTTTCGATTAGTGCCGCTTGAAAAGTCATCGCTGCTTTCAGTGTTTCTTGCGAGTCTGATGCAGCGGATTTGTGTGCAATTACACGCTTTTTTTATTTCTTTTGAAACTTCCGTGGCGAAAGGATGAGTGGCATCAACTACGCAGGCATATTTTTTTTGAGAGAAAGCCTTTATCATATCCTCACTCTTCATTCTTCCCTGCAAAACGGTGAGATTTTCTTTTTTGGGAAGAAGCTTCTCGCCGTATTCCGTGGCCACGCTCACAGTGCAGTCAAAGCCGGATTCAGAAAGTTTTTCGCAAAGTTCACGCCCTTCAGTCGTTCCCGCAAAAACAAAAATTGATTTTTTATTTTCGTTTGAGCCAGATTCCTTTTCGACTTTGTAGCCCCTGGGAGTGACGAGTTTTTTTCCCCTCGGACCGTCGATTATTCTTGTCGTGCTGTTTCCGATAAAAACCGTGGTGAACATATCAAGTTCGGCATTTTGAAGTTCCCCAAGACTGAGGATTTTTGATTCTTCGCCTTCACGGCCGATATTTTTGACATAACCGCATGGAGTCGCCGGGGAAAGATTTTTGAGCAGGATTTGGCAGGCTTTAAAAAGATAATCTTTTCGCTTGTGGCTCATGGGGTTGTAAAGGACTATGCAGAAATCAGACAAGCCCGCACATTCAAGCCGTTTTTCGATTTTTTCCCAAGGAGTCATAAGGTCGCTCAGGCTGATGATTGCAAAATCGTGAACCAGGGGGGCACCGAGAATGCTTGCCCCACTCAAGGCCGCCGTGATTCCTGGCAATACTGAGATTTGAACTTCTGGAAAATCACGGGCAAGCTCGTAAATCAAGCCGGCCATTCCGTAAACGCCCGCATCCCCAGAACAAATGAAAACGACATTTTTCCCGGAATCTGCCTGCTCCAGGGCAAGACGACAGCGCTCTTCTTCCTTCCGCATGGGAGTCGAAAGGTATTCCTTGTCCGGAAAATGCCCTCGCACAAGATTGATGTAGACTTCGTAGCCCACGATACAGTCACAATTTTTCAACGCTTCAAGGACCTGGCCGGTAATCTGGGAAAATTTTCCCGAGCCGATTCCTGCGACGGTCAATTTTTTTGATTCAGATTTTTTTGACTCCATGCAAGCATTTTACACTCAAGGAAAGGGCTGTTTCAAGAAAAACCTCCCCATTTTTGAGGAGGCTTTCCCCTCCTTATTTATGAAAGACTTTCAGGTTTTCAGGAATTTCAATGTCGATTTTTCGCATTCCCACAGCCAAGGTCATGCCGTTTCTGGCAGTCTTTGGAAGAAGCAGCTCATCTGCTCCCGAGGCAAAAACTGCCCTTTCGCACACATTGTCCGTGCCCAAAGTCTTCTCGACGAAATCAGAATGACTCACTTTCTGGCTGACAGAATTCAATTCTTCGGTGGAAAAGGTAACAAACGGTAGCTTTAAGTCTTCTGCCAGCGAAATTATTGCCTTTTCATCCTTCTTCTGGTAGACAGAACTTATTTGAGCTAACGAACGAATGTCAATTTTGTAACTTTTTAGCGTTTCACAGACAAAATTCTTTAGTTCTTCGATCGATTTTCCCTTTTTACAGCCGATTCCCAGCACCAGGCATTTAGGAATCAGAGAAAGTATATCATTTTTGATATATACGCTGATTGTAAACTCGGGGGAAATTTCTTCGTTATCAAGATTATTTCGCCCTGGAACTTTAGCGTAATCAGATTCAGCCTGTGACAGAAGATTATCCTTCGCAAGCAGCCGCGCCGCAAACTCTTTCGCAAGTTTCATGTCGTTTATTGAAAGATTGTTTTTCGATGCAAACTCATCGATTGCAGGAAGATTGTTGACATCGCTTGCCGTTGTGATTACCGCCATGGCTCCGATTCGAGCCGCTATTTTTCGGGCAAGCTCGTTCGCCCCGCCTATGTGACCTGAGAGAAGAGGAATCACAAAGCTCCCCTTCTCGTCAATCACGATAACAGCCGGGTCAGTTTTTTTGTCATTTACGAAGGGAGCAATCGCACGGACGGCAATTCCCGCCGCCCCAACAAAAACAAGGGCATTTTTTGTACGAAAGTGAGTCTGAACCCATTGTGAAAGAGGCGTATAAACAGAGGAAGGCGGGCACTTTAAGGAAAGATTTTCGCCTGAGAGGAAATTTTCATTTTTGACTGCTACATTCCCCGCAAAAGAAAGCGTGACTTCCCCATCCCGGTCCGAAAAATCCG
>CAMOEE010000187.1 GCA_946611835.1 uncultured Treponema sp.
CCCTCAACGATATCTCCGTAGAAATGAATCGCTCAATTCAAAAAATCGGCGAAGAAATCGACCAGTTCCGGGTATAAAAATTACCTCCTGTAATTTTTATACCATTCTTCTTGTCCCCACATCCTGTGGGGATTTTTTTTATAAAACTTATTCGCAGCCACCGCCGCAGCCTGAGCAGCCGCCACCACAAGATGAGCAACCGCCGCCGCAACTTCCACAGCCGCCTTCATTTACGAATGGCTCAAGTTCGGCTTCGGTTGCGTCTCGTACATCAACGACTTCTACATCGAAGCAGAGTTTTTTGCCCGCAAGCTCATGGTTTCCATCGACTGTAATTTTGTCGTCCGCAATTTTTGTGACTTTTACAATCATGGGGCCTGTTGCTGTGTCAGCCTGGAACTGCTGGCCAACTTCAATTTCAAAATTTGCATCGAACTGGCTTCGGGGAACTTCTGCAACTAATTTTTCGTCATATTCACCATAGCCCAGGGCCGGTTCTATTTCTGAATGGAATTTGTCGCCAGGCTTTTTACCTTCAAGCTCTTTTTCGAGACCAGGAATGAGGGAGCCGATTCCGTGCATGTATTCAAGTGGTTCTCCGCCAGTAGATGAGTCGAGCTGATTTCCTTCGACATCTTTGAGTGTGTAATGGATTTTTACCATCTTCTGAAATCCAATTTCCATAGATACTCCTTGATTCTTGTTTATATAAAAATATAGAAAAAATCGCAAATATTCAAATAAAATCTGTAAAAAGTCATGAATTATGCTATAATTAGTTGTTTGAGATGTTAATTTTTGAGCTTTTGAATTCAGACGGCCCTGGTTTCATGCAGGTTCGGCAGCAGGTTTTAGATTTCCTTCTCGTTAATGAACATAAATGCGTTTCCCTTGTGGCACATTTTCTAAAAAAAGACACGAAAATTCTCTATATTTTGGATGAACGAAATGTAATCTGGGGTGTACTCTCGATTTCTGCGGGCGGTCAGATTCTCCATTGTCTGGAGAGTGAGGCCGTTCTTCCGACAGTAGAGGCTTATTTTAAGGCCGTTCGTCCGGCAAAACTCTTCAGCCTTATCGGAGAAAAAAAGTATACTGATGCGATTGCAAAGATTCTTCAGAAATTATATGGTACGGTCGCAAAAATCGCCAATGAGTACAGTTTAATGGAATTCAACCAGGCCCTTGCTGAAGAAGAGGCCCTTAATGAGGAAACGGATCACAAAAAAAAGGCTTTCCTTAAAGGATGTCAGATTTTTGACTGCAAGGAGTCTGATTTTGATGACTTGTTTCCGATTCAAAAGGCCTATGAACTTGAAGAAGTTGTGGTGAGCAAGGACAGTTACAACGAAAAGAATTCCCGCATTCTTTTACGAAGGAGCCTGCAGAGCGGAGAGGTTTTCGCCGTTCGTTACAATAACCGGGTCGTGTCCAAGGCTTCAATCAATGCGAAGGGACAGAATTGTATTCAGCTGGGTGGAGTTTTCACTGATTTGAATTTCCGCAATCACGGAATTGCCACTTACCTCGTAAAAAATTTGACGAACCGCTTCCAAAAAGAGGGAAAGACAATTGTGCTTTTTGTAAAAAATGTCAATTCAACGGCACTTGATGTCTATGAAAGGTGTGGTTTTGCTGCATTCGACGATTACAAAATCATGTATTTTTGAGAATTTTTATGAAAAACGACTTTAATTTTTGTCCTGCATGCGGGTCGAAGAATATTCAGAATGTAAAGATGCGGAAGTGGCTCTGTCAGGATTGCGGCTTTGACCTTTACAATAATGTGGCAGCTGCCGTTGGGCTGGTGATTCAAACAGAAGACGGCAAAGTACTGCTTGAAAAGCGTGCAAAAGAGCCTCGAAAGGGCTTCCTGGCTTTTCCAGGTGGTTTCGTTGACCCTGACGAGAGCGCAGAAGAAGCCTGCCTCCGTGAATGTCGTGAGGAAATCGGAGTTGAGCCGCTTTCTCTCAAATACATTGCAAGCTTTCCCAACACTTATGATTACAAGAATATCCAGTATAAGACTTGTGATATATTTTTTGAGGCCGTATTGCCGAAGGGGGCAGAACTTCACGCACAGGAAGGGGAGGTTCTTGGCTTTGAGGAAGTTTTTGTGCGGAACGAAAAGGAAGTCGCTGAAATCCCGCTGGCGTTTGAAAGCGCAAGAAAAACACTTTCGTTATGGTTAGAGGAAAAGAAAAATGACTGTTGAACAGATTTTGTATTTCGGAATGCTGGGTGCGGCGCTGCTGGCTTTTATTGGTATTTTGTGCACGATTCCGCATCGACGCAAGAAGATTGCCGCAAGGGCAGGGGATTGTCTCATGCCGCTCAAAGTAAAGCCTTCAAAAAAATGGCTTGCAATCGCAGTGGCCGCCTTTATTCTGATTCTCGTTGTTCCACTCAGAAATTACGGCTGGTTCGTGAATATAGTTTTGCTGGGCGTGGCTTTGGTCGCAACCGAAATTGCCGCCCGGGAAGCTGCTGGTTCAGGAAAGGCTGGAATTTACCAGAACATGCTCATTTCAGGTACCAGCGCAGTTTTGTGGTCGGAAATTCTTTCCCTTCCAACTCTGGCCTATGAAAATGACCCGGAAACGACCCAGGTGGATTTTAAGATTCTCAGGGTAATTCTTAAAAACGGCAGCGAAAACCAGATTCTTTTTGAAAGCGAAGAAGAACGAAAAGAGGCCGTGGAATTGATTTTGAAGCTTGCGCCAAGTTTGAGACCGTAGCGGGGATCTTAAGGGGCTGGCCCCTTAGGCGAGAGGGTAGCGGAAAACGCGAAGCGGTTGGAGCGAGGGGGAGACCTCCCCCTCTGTATATATAATCGAGCCCCAGCCCTACGAGCACAGCTCTCCGGGAGACTCGCTAAAAACTCACCTCGTGAGTTTTTGCGCTGCTCCGCAGTGCCGCTCCCTATTGCTTGAAAGACCCGGAAGGCAAAAAAATAAGTCGCCCGAAAGCGACCTATTTTTGCTAGGCGTCTAGCAGAATCGAACTGCTGCATAACGGTTTTGCAGACCGCTCCCTTACCGCTTGGGTAAGACGCCAAAGTGATAATAATATACACAAAAATCGAATCTTTGTCTAGTCATTTTTATATCCTTCTATTTGTTATTTCTTTTCCGCTGTGGAGAAACTGGAGATTTTTTATACAGTCTGAAAAAAAAATTCATTCAAAATAAAAAAAATCTTAAAAAGTACTTGACATATGTTACGGGGGGGGGGTATATACTTTTTGAGATTTTTCCAGCGGAATTTCCCTGAAAAAAAATTCAAAAAGGAGAAAGATATGAAAAAAATTCTTTCGTTTTTTGCTGTGCCTGCTGTACTTCTGGCTTCAACAGCATTTGTTTCCTGCGGTTCAGATCCCGCAGAAACTGTGTATGACGGAAAACAGGACACCGTCATTTCTCTGGCATCACCAAGCGTAAGCGCAAAGGCTTACCCCGGCGTTAACTACATCACTTGGGAGCCGATTGCTGGCGCTAACTCTTTTGAACTTTATCGCACTACAGACGGCGAAAGCTCATCAACAATGATCGCTGCCGTTTCTGGCACTGAAACTGAATATGCAGATATCGCTGCAAGCGACCATGTTCTTTCAGATGGAAAATCATACAAATATACAGTTATTGCTGTAAGTAAGTCTGACCCATCTCGCGCTGTTTATGTAAAAAGCTCACAGGCTTCTGTTTCTGTAACAGCAATCGTTCCGACAGCAGGCACAAATGTCGCTGCCTTTACAGATTCTTACTCAAAGGACTACTTCAAAAAGCTCGACTCAACAAACCTCTCAAAGAACGCAACTGTTTCTACAACAGACGGCTATGTATATGCAGAATATCCTGCTACTGCCGGCTTCAAATATGGCGTTACGATTTTGGATGCCAACAAATACGAAGCTCTTGGAAATGATGCTGTCAGCAATGCTACGACAGAAAACTATAAAGCAGACTACAAGGCAGAATACAAAAACGATTCTGCAATCACATCGGCAGGAAAATATGTCGCAGTTGCAAAAATCGACTCAGTTTCTTCTCTCTACACACCGGCCTATGTTACTCTCGGTTCTGTAGAAGTTAAAAACATCGGCGAGTCATCTGCTACAAGTGGCACATCTGCTGCATGGATTGCAGAAAAAACAGTTCGTGTTTCTTGGACTCCTGCAAAACTCACGGCAACAGGCGAAAATACAGCGACAACAAACTACAAAGTTTACCGTTCTTCTGACAAAGACAACACATGGGTCGCTGTTAGCGGAAGTGTCGTAAATGGTGAAAAAGAAACAACAACTGCCGGTACAACAACAGTTGCAAGCGTTTACTATCTTGATGACACAGTTGAAGACAACAACATCGGCTATGCATACTATGTCGTTCATACAGACGGAACATATTATGGAGCTTATGCTGCTGGAAATACTGATTCTGTCTCAGCTTACACTCTTGCAAAAACAGGTGCACCAACTGTCACAGCTGCTGCTTACAATGATGACTCAACAGGTCTTAAAGACACAATCAAGATTGTCGCAACAAAGAATGCAAGTGACTACAACCAGACTTTGGCAATCTCTTATGTTAAACTTGCAGAAGATGCTAAAGAAAACACAGTTACAACATACGCTGCTGATTCATTCACTTCTATTGCACTTGCTAACAATAATGGTGAGACTGATTCATACACAGTTTACATTAAAAATGCTGCCGCCGGCTCATACTTGATTAAGGTAACTGCTTCTGAGACAGGTAAGACAGACAATACTGTTTACACGCTTGTAACAGTTGCTGCTGCTGGTGTTTCTGTAAATGAAGTTTCTGCTAACTTCGGTAAATTTACAATTGATGCTAGTGAAGTAAAGGCTGTTACAATCGTTGATACAGAAATCAATGATGATACAAATGCCCTTTCAAATTACACATACAGCTTGTA
>CAMOEE010000188.1 GCA_946611835.1 uncultured Treponema sp.
GCGTTGATGAACTTTGCCACGGTTTCCCTTGCATCCTCATAAGCCTTTGTCGCCCGCTCGCTCAAAGAATAAAGTCCCCTCAGGGGATTTGCGTTCTGGGTGGCGTAAAAATGAGTCATCGCGTTCAAAACGATGTAGGGTCGCTGAGCCGTGGCCGCCGTATCCAGATAAACGAGGCCTGAGTTATCCACAGAATTTTTTTCATCAATCGCCTTAAAAAGCGGAAAGTCATTTCGGAATTTATTCATAGAGAGAATTATAGAGATTTTCGCCCGGATTGAGAAGTGGTTTTACCTAGAATTTTAGTAGGTTTTTATTAAGGCCATAGATTTACACAAATTACAGTATAATGCTATAATTTCCGTGTTGATAAGGAATCGTCCGACTTATGGAAGAAAACAAAAAAAATAAAAAAGTAAATGTCTATCTGCTGCTTTTGCTTCCGTCGATACTCGCCCTTGCAACCTCAATTACGGCCATAATGTACCAGTTTGGCCAGAAAATCTTCGATTTGAACAATACCTGCTATTATATTTTCGTTCCAACAGACTACAATGAAAATGCTGAGGCAAATGATGCTGAGTTTTTCAAAAAAATCGGGGATCTTCTTGGAAAAAACAATCTGACAGGCTTTACAATCCTGAAAAATGACCTTGGCGGGCATATTCTGCCTGACAAGACAATCGTTCAGGAACAGTCATATCAGATAATTTTGATGGATATTTCCCGGGAAAAAGCCTATTACCTTGCCGAAGAGATACGAAAAGCCATGGGACAGAAACTTGTTCTGGTTGAAGAAACTGTCATCAGCAAAAATTTTGTTGCGAATGGCAGGAAGTATCGAAAGATAGGCGATATTCCATCGGAGTAAATTTGAACAATACAAGTTTCCTTTTTATATTGACAAACTGTGTGGCAGTCGTAAATTTTCTGCTTCTTATTTATTCATCCCTCCTTATAAAAAAACATGATTATATTGTCATTCGTCTGCTCAGCATGTCATTGAACCTTATTGTCTATGCCCTTGGCTTCTGCTGGAGTTCAGTAATCATAAATGCCTTCACCATCTTGCGCGACATATATAACGACCGCTCTGAAAAACCGAAAATGAAGGTTATTGCACTTTTTTGCATTTTGGGAACGCTGATGACTTTTATAGTAAATTATTTTCTTG
This sequence comes from uncultured Treponema sp., assembly GCA_946611835.1. Lineage (GTDB taxonomy): Bacteria > Spirochaetota > Spirochaetia > Treponematales > Treponemataceae > Treponema_D. The sequence continues at coordinate 1,175 of CAMOEE010000188.1, forward strand.
CCGAAAATTTTTCGTCGGCGGCCCTTTTCACATTAAAATTTACTGATTATATTCCGGCGATAAGCCTGATTGTTTTTACGATATGTATTTTTAAGGCAAAGACTGCGGCTCAAATGAAAATTGCCACTGCCATAGACATCTTATTCTGGGTTGTATATGACTTCGAGAATTTCATGATTGTAAATGTAATTCAGGACTTGTTCTTGATTTTTTTACCTTTCATTGAGTTTTATCTGGAGAGAATAAAAAAACAAAGCAGCAGCATATTCGCATAAATGAAAAAACTTTTTCTTTTGCTTTTTTCGATTTTCTCTCTCCTTCCTGTGACCGCTGACTCAGAGCCGGGCAAAATCAGGCACAATCCCTGGGAACTGATTATTTATCGTCCGGAAAACAAGACCGACTTCAACTATGTGCGTTGTTTCCTCCGAATCGAAGACGAAAATGGCAGCGATGTGAGCAAATCTAAGGTAAAGGCGACTTACGAATGGACGACAATTCCAAATGTTGTAAACCGCTACAAAAATCAGCTCTATCTTGACGGCGGAATGGCCATGCACCTGAACTTAAAGCCAGGAAAGTACCGTTTTTCGGTCTACACGCCAATCGACAGGCAGGGAGGCTTTGAAGTCACAAAAAGCATAGCTGGTAAGAAGATTTGGGAGTCAAATGTCTTTGAATACGACACAGAAAACCCGGCCAAAGTGATTTTCGTCACCCCTGTCATGAACGACAATGGCTTTTTTGCAGGAAAGTGGTGGATAGATTACAAGGCCCCAAAATTCTTCAAATGGAGCGAAGGAAAATTTTTAAACACGCCTACCCCCTAACTCCTACTTCCTAACTCCTAACTCCTAACTCCTACTTCCTGTTTTCCAATCAATAATTAACTCCAAAGGTGATTCCCCAGGCCAGGCGCTTTTCACTTGCCTTGGGATTAGGCCTGTAAAGGACGGTGTATCCCAGCAAGACAATAAAATCCCCGCTTGCCATAAATCCCGTATTGGGGGAAAGCTGCATTTGGGCAGAAAGGCTTACCGAATCGGAATAATCGCTTTTTTTTGCCTCAGCGAAAATCTCAGCCATATCCTTGCAGTCCCAGGCTTCCCCATGATTATAAGAAAGCTTTCCTGAATAGCCCGCACTGATTACAAGTCTCTGGATAAAGGCCGAAAGAGCCGGAATTCCCTTGTGAATCTCAAAGTCTGCAAGAATCGCCTTTACGCTCCCGCTGGCCGCATATTTTGAGCTTGGGAAAAGGCTGGCCGTAAAAATGAAGGGCAGAAAAATCGGAAATCGAACCTGGGCCTGAGCTCCTGCATTCACATATTTGTCATCAGAAGATTGTTTTTCTGTATTTCGGTAAGAAGAAAGCAAAAATGGCATAAAAGAAAATCCTGCCTGGGCATAAAGGTCGGGTGCAATCTTATGGATGCTGGAGAATTTCAGGAAAATCAAGCCGTCCGCGCTTTTTCCAACAGAATCATCACGGTTCTTCGCAATTTTTTCATCAGTAAGCTGTTTTCCGTACAGGAATTTTCCCTGAAGGCCCGCCGAAAAGGAAGAAACCTTTCCCCGCCACATAACTTTTGAAAAGCTAAGACTCTCCACCGTCTGCATGAATCCCTCGTAATCAAAAAGGCAGCTTCCGCTAAGGCTATAGGCAAAGGAATCGTTTCCGCCTGAAAGGCCAGTCTCCAGGCCTGAGAATTTATACCAGGGATTGTAGCCTGAAGAGAATGTCAGTCTTTTGTCGCCCCAGGGATTTGTCGAAACGAAAGTGAATCCCAGAGAGAGAGAAGAGTCAGTTCCCAAATCAAAATTACAGGCCGACAGGGAGGCCACAAGAGGAAGAATGATTCCATGCCTGTAATATCTGAAAGGATTATATGAAATCTCGACCTGCTTAATTTTTTCAAAATCAGAAGCAGGCTTTTCAAAAATCTCCCTTTCAGAAAGATTCTGTCCTGCCTCATTTTTGCCGGCTGTCACTTCATGAGTTTTTACTTCATGAGCTGCCACTTCATGAGCTTTTACCTCGACCACATCAAAATCAGATTTTTTCATCTGAACAAGATAAAGAGGATTTCTGTCATATTCGGCGGCCACAACAAACACAGAAAATTTCTCGTTCTCACCCCCATTCTCAAGGCAGGAAACAGCGGCAAAAGGAGCCGAGGAGTCTATCACGCCCGCAAAAGAATTTTCTTTCTGTAAAAAAGCCCTTGCCCTCATCGTTTCCCGCTCAATCTTCAAAAAACCTGAGCGGGAAAGCATTTTTCCGCCTGAACCAAGCTCAGCCCAGGAAAAGGAAAGCCATATTGAATCTGAATCTTCCGAAAGAAGGTGAAGGTTATGAAGGATAAGATTCTTTTTTTCCTGGCCAGTGGAGACTTCAGAAAAATCATAATCCAAAAAGGGCTTTTCCCCGTCAAAAAGGCGGATTTTCCATTTGAGCCCATCCTTTATGATTGCGCCGCCAAGATTCTCAGAGATTCCCACAGGCGAAAAAGGAATCTCATTTCCGGAGCAGAAATAAGAGGCAGAGCCAGTCTCCTTTCTAGCATTGTAAAGGGCGACATCGAGAAAGTCATCTTTTCCGCCGGCAGAAAAGAAATATGAGTCCCTGAAGCCTGTTTCTGCCTTTTCCGAATATTTTCCGCTTTTCAAATCATAAAGTGCCGTCACGCTCTTGAAATTTTTCTTGTCTATGGTTCTTGTGAGGGCAAGTTTTGAGCCGTCAGAAGAAAAAAGTACCCTCACTATTCCCGTAATTGCCAGAAGTTTTTTGTTTTTTATCATCTGGCCCCTTGAATCAAGAGTCACAAGCCTCAGCGAGGCCGAAAGGGAATCAAAATATGCGATTTTTGTCAGGCCGCTCTCCTTCTCATAATAAAGGTCGAAGGCCGGAATCCTTGATTTCTGCGATGACAAAAGTTCCGCCTCCTTTGGCGAGAATTTTATCTCAAGGCTCTTTTCAAACTGCTTCCACTCCTCAGAAATTGAAGTTCCGTAAGTCTTCTCAAAGACACCGGCGATAAAACTCAGGGTAAGCCGTGAATGTGCCGCTTTCCAGAATTCGGCGTATCTGGACATTCCGTATTTTTCCTGCAAGTATGAGGCGAACATGCTTCCGAAAATGTAAGCGTCATTTCCGCCAGGAAAAGTATCCCTGGCCCCGCTAACATCCCGCCATGAGGGAAAATTTCCCTCGATTACAGACTGGTTCGCAAGCTGGGTGGCAAAAGGGTCCTTCAGCCTTCCTCCTCTGCCCCTGCTCTCAAAAGAGACCGTAGCCCCCTCAGCCCAGAAAGTCGTCACCGAAAGCCAGGCCGGGGTCAAAGAATCCGCAAAAAAAGAAAGTTTCTTAAGAAGGGGGCCTTTCATGTTATAAGTGACTGCATGGGTCAGCTCGTGATAGAAGACTGAAAGAATCGTATCTTCCATCATGTCAAGATTTTTTTCCGGGAGAGTGTCATAAAGAACGATGCGGTTGTAGGGTACGGCCGCAAAGTAAGCGTTCAGGACCTCAACCGAGCGGGTAATCGTAACCGGAAAGCGCTGCCAGGCCTCAGTCTCAAGTTTTTCCGTAAGCTCAAGATAGTAATCGTCACAAACAGCCTCGATTTTCCTCGCAGTCTCCCGGCATTCCTCAGGAAAAATAATGTCAAAATATTCGGTTTGAATCACATAAAGGGGGGAAGAAGAATCGGCCAGAACCCCGCCCAGAGAAAAAGAAGGAAAAA
>CAMOEE010000189.1 GCA_946611835.1 uncultured Treponema sp.
GTGTTCGCGTTGAATGTGATTGAAATGTTTTCCAAGTTAAGCATAATCTTTTTCCTTGTTTGGGGGCGTTACGGGGTACCCCCGTAGAATGGGGGCACTTTTATGCTCAGACATCCGTGTCTTCGCAAAAAGTGGCCGAGTTTTCGTACCAAAAACTCGCTTTCCATTTCGCCACATCCATGTGGCAATTTTTCTTTCTATAATGAACAGGGGAAAGGCTTTTCCCCTAATTTTTCTCTGGTCTTTTCAAATGCGCCTTGAACCAGCCGACTACATCCTGCTTGCTTATAATAAGGCAGAGAATAATCATGAGGCCTGTGACGAGCTTTAAGTCGTTGGCGTTCATTCCAACATTGTAGCCGTACCTTCGGGCGATGAACATGAGGGCGCGGTAGATGATTGAGCCTAAAATCACTCGGAAGGTCTGCCAGCCGATTTTGTTGGAGTGGATTACGAATTCACCCAGCATGAGGGATGCCAGGCCTGAGACTACGACACCGCTTCCGCTTCCCACATCGGCAAATCCTGAGTACATGGCAAAAAGGGCTCCGGAAAGGGCCGCCAGGCCGTCACCAAAGCAGATTCCGACTCCACGCACAATGCGGGGATCAACGCCCTGCGAGATTACCATCTGCTGATTACTTCCCAAAGCTCCCATAGTAAGGCCGAAATCAGTCGAGAAGAACAAATTCAGGATTACGAGCAGGACTCCGACAAAAATCACGAGGAAAATGACAATTCCCCAGTCAGGCGTGATTGCCGGAAAAGAGACCTTCATAAAGTTTTTGATAGAAGAGAAAATAGTCGGAACCTTGAGAAATGACACATTTGCCTGGTTCGACATGACACGCAGGTTGACCGAGTAGAGCATGGTCATCATCAAAATACCGGCCAATAAATCAGGAATGCGGAGCTTTGTGTAAATCACCATCGTACAAAGACCAGCCAGAAGCCCCGAGACAAAAACAATCAGTAGTGCGAGGGCGGGGGAGATACCATGAGTCAGGCAGGCTGCTAAAACGCAGGCCCCGAGCGGAAAGGAGCCGTCAACCGTCATATCACAAAAATTGAGGACGCGGAAGGTCATAAACACGCCCAGAACCATAATTCCGAAAATCAAACCTTCGATGAGAATACCTTGAATCATAAAGATGATTCTACTGATAAAAACAGGATTTTACAATGAGGGGGAAAGTCTTCCCCCTGGTTCGCGCTTTGCTGCTCACACACCCCCTTCAACGGGGGAATCCCCCGTAACGCCCCCTTGACATTTTGTTTCTATTTGTAGTAACATACTTCTGAAAGAAATCTTATTTTAAGGAGCTTACTATGAAACTCACAAAATCAATCTTGCTTCTGGCATCAGCAGTGTCACTTTTTGCCTTTGCCGGCTGCAATAAAAAATCATCTGACGGTAAAAAATCTGTCAGAATCGGAATCGCAAAAATCGTCCAGCATGTTGCCCTGGATTCAGTTGAGCAGGGTGTCATCGATGTCCTCAAAGAGAACGGCGTGAACGCTACTTACGACCTTCAGAATGCCAACGGCGACACAAACACTGCCGCCCAGATTGCGATGAAATACCGCGACGAGAATGTTGATGTCGCTGTCGGTATCGCAACTCCTGTCGCCCTTGCCCTTGCCAATACTCTTTCGGACATTCCCGTAGTTTTCGGAACTGTCACAGACCCCCTTGGAGCCGGTCTTGTCTCAACCCTGGAGCACGGTGAGCGCAACATCACCGGTATGAGCGACGCAATCCCAACCGAGCTTCATATCCTTCTTTTTAAGCAGATTGCCGGTATAAAAACCCTGGGCTATATTTACACCAGCAACGAGGCAAACTCAGTTTCTTCCCTTGAGCTGGTCAAAAAAGGCTGCGAGCAGGCCGGCCTCAAGCTTGTCACCCAGGCAATCACCAATTCAAGCGAGGTAAAACAGGCCGCAGAGACAATCATCAACCGGGTTGACGGCCTTTACCTCACCACCGACAACACTGTTTTCAGCGCCCTCTCTGCCGTCAAAGAAGTTTTTGGCGAGGCAAAAAAGCCTATTTTCTCAGGTGATGTAACTGGTGCCCAGGACGGCGGCTGTCTGATTGCCAGCGGCTTCAACTATTACAAGGCCGGCCGTGCCACAGGCGAAATCGTCCTCAAAATCCTTAACGGCGAAAAACCGGAGAACATCCCTGTCCGCTTTATGACCGACCCTTCTGACAGTGATTTGCTTTTCGACCTGGATGTGGCCAAGAACTGTGGAATCGTGATTCCAGCCGAATACCTGTCAAAAGCAAACATGATTTTTGAGAAGGGTAAACTTACAAAGAAATAATTCAATTAAAACAAAAAAACAGGCTCCCAGCGAGAACGCGCCATAAAATCCGCGGTGAACAAGTTCAAGCGGATTTTTGTCGCAACCTCGCTTCCGCCTGTTTTTTTTTGCATTTTCTGTCTTTTTGAGAGATTTTGCTTCTCAATAAATCACTTACATAAAAAAAAACGGGACAAGCCGTAAGGCGATGTCCCGTTTTAATCTTTCAGTTTTCAGTTTTCCACTTTCAACTTTCCGTTTCCTACTCGTTTCCGCAAATCAAATAATAAATCCTGTTGAGGTCGTCTTTCGTGAAGAACTGAATCTCCACGCTGCCCCGCTCCATGTTGCCCTTAATCTGGACTTTTGTGCCCAGCTTTTCGATGAACTGCTGTTCCAGGGCTGCCACATTGGGGTCTTTGTTTTCGGCTTTTGGCTCCTTTGGTTTTTTGACTCCGTTTCCGGCTCCCTCGTTGAGTTCCCTTGCCATTTCCTCGGCTTCACGGACATTCATTCCTGTTCCGATGATTTTTGCAAAAAGAATCCTCATGTCGGCCGGGTCTTTTACTGAAAGCAAAGCCCTTGCGTGACCTGCGGTGATGTGTCCCTGAACGAGGGAAGTGCGCATGTCATCCGGCAGTTTTAGAAGACGGACAGCGTTTGCCACCGTTGAGCGGTTTTTGCCGACCCTTGCCGCCACCTGCTCCTGACTCAATCCCGAAAGCTCCATAAGCTCGTAGTAGGCTTCGGCTTCCTCGATAGGATTCAAGTCCTCTCGCTGGATGTTTTCGATAAGTGCGATTTCAAGCTTTTTCTGGTCAGAATATTTCCTGAGCTGAACAGGAACTTCGGCAAGATTGGCGATTTTAGCCGCCCTTGTTCGCCTTTCACCGGCAATTATATAGAAAGAACCATCACCAGCGTCCTCAACAGTGATTGCCTGCAAAATTCCGTGCTCACGGATTGAGTCGGCAAGCTCGTGCAGGGCTTCTTCCTCAAATTCCTTTCGAGGCTGATGGGGGTTTGGCTTAAGTAAGTCTACGCTGAGCCAGAGCTGGCCGTTTTCGTCAACATTGATTCCTTCAGGCAACTTTCTCTCGCCCCGTGCGACTTCTTCAGGAATATTGCCGGCTTCGACAGCCTTTGCAACGGCCTGGGCCGCTTCTTTTGCCTCCTGGCTCGCACTTGCTGCCTGAACCTCGCCAGACTCTGTTTTTTGAGCTGCTTCTTCCGGTTGAGTTTGAGCGACAGTTTTTGCTTCCTCGTGATTGTGATTCGGCACAAAATCGTCTGCGCTCAAACCAGCCTTGCCCATGAGAGCGTCAACGCCTGCCCCGAGACCGAATTTCTTAGCCACGGTTGATTACCTCTTCTGCAAGTTTTTTGTAGCTTTTTGCGCCAACGCAGGTCGGGTCGTAAAGACAAATCGGCTGACCGTGAGAAGGGGCTTCCGAAAGACGGATGTTTCTTGGAATAATCGTATTGAAAACAGCCTCTTTGAAGTAGGCCTGAACATTTCGGACAACATCCTGGGCAAGCCTTGTGCGGCTGTCGTACATAGTAAAGAAAATTCCGCCAAGAACGAGGTTTGGATTGGTTGTAGACTGAACCCGCTTGACCGTCTGCAGCAAGAGGGTGATTCCTTCCAGGGCAAAGTATTCGCACTGCATGGGAACCAGAACCGCATCGGCTGCCGTAAGACCGTTTGTGGTCAAAATGCCCAGTGAAGGCGGACAGTCAATCAAAATGTAGTCGTAAATGCTTTTTAAAGGCTCCAGAGTTTCCTTTAAGATGAAGTCTCTTTTATTGACGGGAACTTTTGTGGCATCAGCAAACTCAATAGCGGCTCCAGCCAGATCCTCGTCAGCAGAAATAGCATCGAGATTCGCAACGACGGTGTGCTTGATTGCCGTTCCAGAAAGCGAATCATCGTCCATGAATTCATAAATTGAAGGCTTGTCTTTTGTGATTCCGACGCCTGTTGACATGTTTCCCTGAGAGTCGAAATCCACGAGCAGAACCTTTTTGCCAAGCTCAGCCATGTAAGCGCCAATATTGATAGCGGAAGTTGTTTTGCCAACGCCACCCTTCTGATTAACAAAAACAAAAATCTTTCCCATATATTTATCATATCGGATTTTTCGATTAAAATATATAGTGTTTCGTGAAACATTTTTTATTGTTTCACGGGCGCACCGGCTACGCCGTCGGGCTTTTCGGGGTTCCGCTAACGCTACATTGCTACACTTCGTTCCGCAACGCTTCGCGCCCCTACAATCCCTTGCGCTGTAAGCACAGCAAAGTAGAGCTTACAGCGACCGGCTCCCTACCTTGCGCTTCAAGCAAAGCAGGAAGAGAATTCCTCACAGAGCTTATGAGTACACGGAGAATTCGTCATACGGTATTTCTCTCTGTGCCCTCCGTGTCCTCTGTGAGGAATTTAAAAAGGAAAACTATGATTTTATCTGTTACATTTTCTAAACCAGTCAAAAATATCTCAGAAATTTTGGGTGAGGATTACACCCGCATAAAAATCAAGCTGCTTACGGCTTCACTTGCCGCTTCCAAAAACGAGAATTACTT
>CAMOEE010000190.1 GCA_946611835.1 uncultured Treponema sp.
CCACCCATGCGGGCAGCGATTTTGTAACCGATGTTACCAGCGTTGATGTTAGGGAAGATAAATGTGTTTGCGTGTCCTGCAACTGAGCTTCCTGGAGCTTTGAGCTCGCCAACTTCTGGAGCGATTGCTGCATCGAACTGGAATTCACCGTCGAGAGCAAGCTCCGGAGCCTTTTCTTTTGCGATTGCTGTTGCACGAACGACTTTACCAACTGTGTCACCGTCTTTTGGATCTGCACCAGAACCCTTTGTTGAGAATGAGAGCATTGCGACTTTTGGCTCGATACCTGCGATTGCTTTTGCTGTTCCTGCAGATGCGATTGCGATGTCAGCAAGCTGCTCTTCGCTTGGGTCGATATTGATAGCACAGTCACCGAATACGGCGATTCCGTTCGGGAGATATTTGTTTGAGTTCTCAGGAGCTACCATGATGAAGCATGAAGAAACTGTGCTGCATCCTGGGGCTGTTTTGATAACCTGAAGTCCCGGGCGGAGTGTGTTTGCTGTTGAGTGGCATGCACCAGAAACGAAACCGTCAGCGTCTCCTGCCTTCAAAATCAAAGCACCGTACATTGTGTAGTCTTTGAGGGCTGCGGCTTTTGCAGCGGCAACATCGGCATATTCCGGGAGACCAGTCTTTTTGTTGACTTTGCCTTCACGAGCCTTGTACAAGATTTCTGCATATTTTTCTGCATTTGAATCAGTTGTTGGATCAACGATGTTAACACCGCTCATGTCAAAACCGAATTTTTCGATTTCTGCCTTGTTTCCGAGCAAAGTGATTTTAGCGATGCCCTCTTTTACGATGCGAGAAGCAGCCTCAACGACTCGTTTGTCCTCGCCTTCACAAAGAACGATTGTTTTGCCAGCAGCCTTAGCTTTGGCACGGAGTTCTTTTACAAAATCCATAATTTTGCCTCTTATATAAAAAAATATAAATAAATTCCTCACAGAGACAGGGAGAGCACAGAGGGATATGAAAGACAAAATCTCTCTGTGGATTCCGGAGTCCTGCAAGGGATTTTAGTAACCATCTGACATCGCACGGTTAAGGTCACGCTGGTAAAGCTCGGCGTAAACAGGGCTTCGAAGCTTCAACTCGTCTTTTTTTGCCTGATTGAAAGGAACGAAACGCCAGAATACCGCACGCAATTCTTTGTCCATTCGCTGAACCCCCTCAACCTCTTTTGTCATCCAGAGTACATAGTCAGCGATGAAGTATGATTTGAGGTCGCCCTTGAGTTTCTGGCGCTCAATCCACTGGTAATACTGACCTGTAAGGCCTTCTTCCATCCAGTAGTAGCTTGCTTTTTCTTTGGCGACCTGCCAGCGTAAATCTGCGACAGCCATAAGGATAGCGATTTTGAGGTCTCGCGGATACATTGGGATTACGATACGACCACGGCTTGTGACACGATTGTAGCGGTCGAAAGGCTCCCAGCAGAAACCAAAATCACCGTAGGTTGGCAGACACAAAACATAAGGAACGATGCGGTTCTTCATGTTTTTGTGGACTCGAACGAAACACTCAGGGTCATTGTCTTCGACCCATTTGAGGATGCTAAGGACATTCTCACGGAAACCTGTGAGACGAGGTACACAGTGGAAGAATTCGCGGGTGAAAATCGGGAACTGGTTTCCCTGACGGCCACAGGTCATTTTTGCCATCTGACGGACTGTCTGATACTCAATCATAACATCGCCCGTGCTGACTTCCATTGCCTCCGGCTGTCCCTGCATTTTATCTTCAAGAGACTGGCCAATCGCCTTGGCTTCCTCAAAGTCTTTGATATATGCTACAAGTTCTTTATCAATCTTTTGCAATGCACGGAGTTTTTCCTGAATCTCGCCAAAAAGATGCTTTTGCCCCTCGGTGTATGTCTGCTTGTGAGGCTCAAGACCTATCATCGGGCTGTGCTCGCAAAGCGAATCAATTCGATTCCTCAGCTCGTTTTCCAGCATCTGCCGCTCGGTCTCTTTTGAATTAAGAAGGCTTTCGGCATTCTGTAACTTTCCGTCGTTCTTGCTTTTGAGCTGCTGAATTCGCTGGGCTTCGGCCCCCGGATCATTTTTGCGTGGAGTGCGGGCTTCGTCGGTCGCCGAGAGAGACAGACGGCCAGAAATGATTTCCTTGAACCACTCGTCCATGTAATAAACCGGCTCACCAGTATTGTTTTCGAGAATTACGGTAGAGAAAAGCTGTTTTTGCTCTGGCGTGAACAATGAAGGAAGAACAACACCAAAGCGAAGAAGCATTCGTTTTGGCATTTCGAGCTTGTAGTCGCCCGCCTTCTGGCACATAACCCGGATAAGCTCCCACCATGAAGTTACAAGCTGCTGACGGAAAACAGTGCGGTCTTTTGGGTCCTGACATGTGAGATATTTTGAGAGAACTTTGTGAACACGCTGGGCCTGCTCACCTTCGCCGCCAAGGGCTGTTTTGTAATATGTAGTATCATCAAAAATGTGATTCGACTCTTCTTCGTAGAATTTTGTAATTTCAGCGAATCCAGACTGAGACAAATCGACTTTATGAATAGAGTCATTTGAAGAATCTTTGCGGGAATCCGTGCCAGGTTCATCAGAAATATCTTTAAATGAAGGTAAATCACTCGGACCGTCATCTGCTTCGGTCTCTGCAAGCAAGGCGGCAATTGTCGGGTCCAAATCTTGATCAGTCATATCTGCATATCCCTCAAAAAAAATTAGAAAGAATTCATAACATTCTATCACAAGCTCAAAAAAAATTCATCATATTTTTCAGATAAAATCATAAGTATGCAGGGAGACTTCTCCAGAATTCAGTTTTCGGATTTCACCATTTTCTGTCTCTACAACAAGCCGCATTTCTTCATCGACATCTTCTACTTTTGCTTTGTAGGACTCAGAATTTGTACCGGCAACAGGATTTACGGTTACGGTCTGACCTGTGAGCATGGAAAGCGTGCGGTATTCTGCAATCATTCCGCTTATTGTTTTTTTATCATCATTTTCGAAGGCAGAATAAAGCTCAATCAGATTTTTTACGACACTGGCAATCAGAAGATTTTTTGAGACTGAGGGCAATTTTTCGTCTTTATGTGACCTGGCTTCTTCAATGCTTCCGACGATTTTTGTGATTTCACCTTTCAGCTCAGGATTTTTTTTGATGTTTATTCCGATTCCGACAACTGCCGCATCAATCGAACCAGTCTCAAAGTTAGCGATTCCCTCAACAAGAATTCCGCAGATTTTTTTGCCCGCAAGGAAAAGGTCGTTGACCCATTTTATTGAAGGAGATTCGCCATAAATTTTTTTGACGGCACGAGCTACAGAAACCGCTGCGGCCGCAGTGTACAGGGCAGGATTTTTTACGCCACCACGAGGAGAATACAAAAGGGAAAAGTAAACGCCGCAGTCTTTTGGGGAAAGGAAAGTCCGGCCCAGGCGGCCTTTCCCGCCAGTCTGGGACTCTGCTGCAAAAAGTGAGAGATGAGCAGACTTTCCTTTTTCGGTAAGCTTTCCGCTTGAATCACGGAAAGCTCCCACAGTGGCGGCAAGCCTTTTTGCCTCAGAATTCGTTGAGTCCAATTCATCAAAAATGAAAACTTGCAGGCCTGAATCGCAATTATTCTTCGAATTTAAAGAGATAACTTCTGCATCAAGTTTGTCAGGGTAAGAAAGAATCCTGTAGCCACGATTGGTCACGGCTTCGATTTTATAGCCTTCATCTTCAAGAGAGCGTATCGCTTTCCAGATTGCGGTGCGCGAGACAGAACAAGACTGGGCAAGCTCTTCGCCCGAGAGAAATTCACCGTCTTTGAGAGAAGTTAATGATTCAAGGATTTTTTCTTTCGTTGTCATTTTTTTTATGATTATTTCTGTTTTCCAAGCATTGTGAAATCGCTGACCTTGTTGGTGAATGCAATTCCCATGCCGGGTTCTTTGAGACATTTCACTTCATTGATTGCTGAAAGGACAGCCTGTTTTTTTTCTGGTTCCACCACAATGACGAGCATTTCTTTTTCGGGAACGATATGAACGCCGAAGAATTTTGCGTCATCTTCGCGGGCTGTTCCACGAGCATTGATTACGGTTCCGCCTGTAGCTCCTGCTTTTCGGGCAGCGAACATCACATCGTCGGCATAACCTTTGTTTACGATTACAGTAATCATATCCCGGTCGTTTGCCTTCATATTTTCTTCTCCTTTTGAATCTGACATTGAGGAATCCATTGCACCAGCAAAAGCTGTTCCGGCTTTTATCAGCGAATCCACATCCAGCGTAAAAAGTTCGCCGAAGTCAGTTTTTTCGTTTTTAGTAGCGTTACGAATCTCATTTACAATCAGAGCCTTTTTCTCGGACTCAACAACGATATAAATCAGGTCTTTTTTATTCTCGCCTGTTCCAAGAATCGCCCCGAAATTCGACTTTGCAAGCCCCCGCCCCATCAGGACAGAGCCGCCGCCACAACCGGCATCGACAGCAGCTTTGGTAAGTTTTTCGCCCCTGTCATGAGGAACTATGCTTATTATCAGTGAAAACCTGCTCATTCTGCCACCTCCGCTTCAAGTTCAGCCTTAGCAAGACCTTTCGACTTAATCTTAAAGATGATTCCCAGAATCTGAATTGCAATCAGGGGTGTCATGGCCACAAGGGCAATTACGCCGAATGCGTCCACACTGGGGTTTCCGCCGCTGGCCTGGGAAGCACCAAGGGTAAAAGAAAGGATAAAAGTGCTGGTCATGGGGCCTGAGGCAACTCCGCCTGAGTCAAAGGCGATTCCCGTGAATAATTTTGGAGAGACAAAAGAAAGAATCAAGGCCAGGGCATATCCCGGAATCAAAATATACCAGAGAGAAAAACCGTGAAGGACACGGAGCATGGAAATTCCGATTGAAATCG
>CAMOEE010000191.1 GCA_946611835.1 uncultured Treponema sp.
TTCCGCGGCCTTTGCCCAGCTCAAATTCTTCCATCCGCACTCCGTAACGCAATCCGCAAAAGCCGGAAGCAAAGGATAATCTTTAGAATCAAGCACATCGACTGGGAAACCTATGTCAAAATAAATGATTCCATTCGTATTCTCGACATTTTTGATGAAAGGAAGCGGGGACTTCCCGGAACCTGGGATAAAATCAACATCAGTTTTTACCCTGTTCATGACAGGCTTTCCGTCACTTATAAAATCTTTTGGTGATAAGTGCGGGAGAGTCGAATCATCATCATCGCTTCTCTGGAAAGCATGAAGAATCTCATTATCAGCCTTAATTTTCTCCAGTGACTCATGCTTGAGATATGCCTCTATGCGCTCTTTTTCTGCCCTCTCACGCTTTTTCGTGTAATTTGCCGTAGGAGTGACAACGACAAGGGAGCGGCTTTTGTTTTCAAGAAGGAGACTCTTAAAAAGATTCTTGAGATAAGAAGGGTCAGTCTCAATCTTATGCCTGATTTGCTCAAGGTGAGAGCGAAGACGAATCTGATTTCTGACTCCATCACCATAAAGCCAGCCATAAATCGGGCGGGCCATCAATGAAATAGCGAAAGGCCCATGTCCTCGTTTTATTTCACGGTGCGAGAATTCAAGAGTTGTCAAAGTAGACTCTATATCCTTCTCCGGGATTCCGTCCTCAACAAGTTTTTTTATCGTATCAAGGACCAGTGTCTCAACCTTTTTCTCATCGCCCTTTTTGACTCCCCGAAGGCCGACCGTCAAAGTTGATGTATAAATTGAAGAAAAAAGACCGCATTGTGGGGCAAGGTCTTCACCCAGAGAACTGTCAAGGAGGGCTTTCTGAAGCGGAGATCCGTCATGATTGCACAAGATTCCAGTGAGGACAACCTTTTCTGTGGCAGCAAGGGCATTGTCAGAACGGCCGACAAGCCAGTTCACAAGAACCGTGTTTCCATCATCCCCTTCACCGCTAGGTCCTTCTGCATAAAGAGAGAAAGGCTCTTCAATTTTTTTGGCTTGGACAAGAGACAAAAAATCAGAGAGCCGCCTGCTGCGGGCATTTTCAGAAACTTCGATATCAGGATATTTTTTTTCAAGCCGTGTAAGGAAGTTTTCCTGCAAGAAATCAAGCTGCTCAGCTGTGGGAATGTTTCCATGCAGGAAAACAAAACAGTTGTCCGGCCTGTACCAGGTCTTATGAAAATTCAGAAAATCTTCGTAGGTAACATCAGGAATACACAGAGGATCGCCGCCGGAGTCTTTTTCATAAATCGATCCTTTCAAAAGACTTGAGAGCGATATGTCAGCCGCTACTGACTCAAAAGAAGAATAGCTGCCCTTCATCTCGTTGTAGACAACACCCTGAATAGAAGTTTTTCCGTTTTCATCCACCTCAAAGCGATGGGCTTCCTGCATAAAAATTTCTTTTTCGAGGCGTGGAAAGAAAACCGCATCACCATAAACTGACATCAAATTGAAATAATCAGCCTTCGAGATGGAACTTGCCGGATAAACAGTCTTGTCTGAATAGGTCATTGCGTTGAGATAAGTTTTTACGCTCTGATTAGACATTACCACAAAAGGATCTTTTAAAGGGTATTTTTCGGAACCACAAAGAACCGAATGTTCTATTATATGTGCAAGTCCATTTGATTTTGTGTTCGGGGTGCGGAAAGCAAAAGCAAAAAGATTCTCAGAATCATCATTAAGCAGATGGAATACCTCAAGCCCGGTTTTTGAATGTCTGAGATGAATTGCTCTCGAATGATAATCAGGAACATCAAACACATCAAGAACGACAAAAGATTTATAAACATCACCAATTTTAAAATCAGACATAGAGCTCATCATCTCTTCCTTTTATGTACAATTTTCCGTCTTCATGGGCACGACGCAGGGTCGCAAAAAAATTTGCCGTAACCTTCTCACAGTCGCTTCTTCGCATAGGATGGAGAAAATCCTCAGTCTCAAGAATTGCTTTTCTACGGTTTTCAGAAACATTGCTCAAGATTTTTTCCCTGAAATCATCCTTTTTGGTTGCTATAAGATAGGCAATCTCTTCTTCATCCATATTATGGAGCTTGTCCTGAATAAAGCGGTCGTCAGCGTTGATGATATCCTCGGCAGTAAAGAGTCTTTCCCTTAAATCTTCACCGAGGCTTGAATCCTGCTCGGCAAGGTTATTCAAGATGACTTCCTCAGCTTCAGGCGACATTCTTTTGAGAATCTGCGCAAGGACATTTTTTCCATCGATTGAATCTGATTTTGATGTTGCAAGATGGTTCATTTTTTCCTGCAAAGCCTTGTCGACTCGCTGAACAATTTCGGGAGAAATTTTAGTGAGCTTCGCCAGTCGCATCACTACATCCTTTTTGTCCTCGTCCTCCATGCCGTTTATGACCGCAGCTGAAACTTTAGGGTTCAAATATGAAAGCACAAGAGCCTTGACCGCATTGGACTCATCTTTTAACAGAATGCCGACCCGCTCAGAATCTGCCTCGCTCAGATATTCAAAGGGCTTACCTGAAATCTGGCTGGCAGTTTTTTCAAGGATGACGCTTGCCTTATGAGTTCCAAATGCTTTTTCAAGAATTGTTCTGGCTGTGTCTACGCCACCCTCTTCCCGAGCCTGTTTGACCAGTCCCTGAAATTCCTCAAGAATTTCCTTGGCCTCATCAGGCTCTACATAGCGGATAGAAGCAATTTCTGGAATAATTTTTTCCGTTTGTTCCTCGCTAAGATGAGGAAGGATTTTTGCAGCCTCATCAACACCGATAAGCATGAGGAACTTTGCGACACGACGGTAAATGTTTTCTTTTCCGTCTTTTTCGTGGGGTTTTTCCGGGACTTTTATGAGACCGCCAGAAGTCAGGGCTTTCGCGGCGATTCTAGCAGACTCATTTCCCTGAAAATCTTTATCTTTAAGCTGAGGAAAGAATCGCTTATCAAAAATTTCGTTTATAGTTTTATGATGAGTCTCTTTTGTTTCATTTATTTTTTGACTTGAAATCTTTTCAAAAACAGGACTTGATATTTTTTGTGCGGATTTATTTTCGCTTGCAGAAGAATCAGCAGCTCCAGCATTTCTGTAAGCGTTGATTCCAAAAGTATTCAGCTTCATGGAAATTATTTTACATTTTATAAGTCTTATTTACAAGCATAAAAAAACCCGCTGATTATTCAGCGGGTTCTCAAAGGAGTTTAAATCCTACCAGTCATCATTCATGTCATCTTCGTCGCGGTTTTCAAGAGCGTAAAGGTCTGTTACAGCGCGGAGATCATCCAAGTAGAGATAGTAAGTACCACGAGCGAGCATTGGGTTACAGTCAATTCGGAAACCTACAACACGCAAACCTGGTTTAACACCATTGTATGCTGAAGACTGAATAATACCATGCTCTCCATCCGGAGTTGGTGGAATTGCTACAGACATTTCTTTCCAACCAGAGAATCCGAGTGAACCGAGATAAAGCTCGAAGTTGTTGCCATTGTAGTCCTGGACGAGAACATACATCTGGTGATCCATGTTTCGACCTGCGACCCACAATTTGAGAGTTTTTGTGATACCCTCAATTGGAATCGGGCGAGCTGATTTTACAAAGAATGAATCCAAACCACGGTGGAAGAACTCAACCTTAACACCGAGAACTTTTGAATCCTCGATATCTTCCTCACCTTTGAGAGGCTCTTTTGCAAGAGGGCTACCCTCAAAAATACGGCAGCTGATAACACCGTTGTCCGGAGAAATATGAGCGTTCCAGCTTCCTTCCAACTCGAAGCGGTCAACTGAAACCTCGCGCAAAGCCTGTGCAGCAGAATCTTTACCAATTACGGTTGGATCTGGAGCGGCAAGGCTTTTATTGTCGTTCTGTCGGTCGTTTTCCTGTGCGAAAAGAGCGACAGAAAGTGTCAAACTAACTGCAAGTGCAAGAATCTTTTTCATTATTTTGCATCTCCTTGTGCTGATGAAGTGCTTGAGCTACCATTTGAACCAGAATCACCAAATTCAATAGTTTTAAGCTCGTATCCATCGAATACATCGCTCAAAGCGTTTGTTGTGAACTTGAGCTGGTCAAGGAAGACAGTAAAGTCATCAACATATTCATCAGGATCTGTACGGAATCGGAATCCTACGAAGTGCATAATTGTAGGGCCGGAACGCATTCTTGAATGCTGACGGATATACGAAGGAATCTGAACGATAATATTTCGCCATCCGTTGAAAGCAAGGTTGCCAGCCGGGAGAGTATGAACACGACCGTCTGCGTCACGAACAAGAATATCAACGAAATAGAGGTAGTTAGCTCCCCAAATCCAGAAATCAACCTGTGTTACAGTTCCAACAAAAGGAATTTCGTAAGGCTTGCCTTCGTTTTCCGGGTAAATTTCAAACCAGTTCTCACCTTTGCGAAGATAGCTTGTCTGAACACCAAGAACTTTTGGCTGCTCTCCTTCTTTTTTGAAATATTTGAGTGAATTTGGCATACCCTCAAAATACTGCAATTTCGGGAACCCATTTTCTTTATCGATATAGTGACTAGCCTGTACAGCCCAGTTCCAATTGTGAGTTTCGGTACTATCAGCCGTTTTTCCTGGAACCTGATAATCCTGAGAACCTACATTGTCAAAATTATCAATCAATCTTGTTTCTACAGCCTTTGAGCTAGGTTGTGCGACTGCCGGGACAGAGAGCGCGAGCAGAAACGCAAAGCTAGTAAAGACTACTACGCTTTTTTTCATTCAAAAACTCCTTTGTGGTTTTTTTGTGTCTTTTTGCAAGAAAACCGTATTTACAATATCGGCAAAACTAAACAAAAAGCTCACAAAATCATTTACAATTATATTTCTAGCATACATCTTTGTCAAA
>CAMOEE010000192.1 GCA_946611835.1 uncultured Treponema sp.
TGTTGATTATGATGCCCTTTTCTCAGGCGGAAAACTTGATGCCGCCTTTGCTGAGGTGGAGGCTGAGCAGGAGACTGAGCCTGATGGAGAAAAAGAAAGCCCTGAGCTTTCTGAGACAGAGACGGCTTCAGCTGGCAGTGAGGCAGAGCCTGAGCCAAATGATGAAGCTCAGTCTGAAGCTTCTGACGAGGAAAAGGCTGCTCCTCTTGATGATAATGGGGCAAATGATGAGGTCGAATTTACCGCTGAGGAGTCTGATGATTCTGATGAAGAATTTGATTTCGACAATTTCGGCATGAACAAGCTTGCGAAGGCTTCTTCCGGCGTTGAGGATGTTGAATCTGTCGCAAATCTTCTTGCAAGCGATGAGTATGCTCTGGACGAAGGAGACCCGACTGATTTTGACGAGCTGATTGATGACGGTGCTCCCCTCGACGAGGAAGATGTAGTGGGAGAAGCCTTTAGTCCGCTCCCGGACGGTACGGAATATCTTGATGATTCGAATTCCAGCGTTGAGGTAGAGACCCCGGGTGCCGCAAAAAGAGAAATTTCGGAAGATTCCCTTGATATGCTTGAGGAACAGATAAAAAGGGCCAATGAGTTTGCGGAAAAAGCAAATTACGCCGCTGAAAGTGCATGGCAGGCCGCGAACAGAATAGCCGATGCAGTTCAGGTTTATGAGAGCGCAAAACCGGCTCAGCCGGAAGAAGAGAAAGCGGACGAAACTCACCCGGAAGAAATAAGCGAAGACGATTCTTTGTTCGATGAAGATTTGCTTTCTGAGGAAGAAAAACTTGCCGAATCTGAAATTCTAGATGATAATGAATTAGAGGGTGATGACGAGCTTTTTGGCGAAGAAATTACGGAGGAAGAGCAAATGAACGAAGAAAACGAAGATACTGAAGCTGAAAAAGAGGCTCCAAAACTCGATGATGTGACTTTGCGCCGTGCCATCGACATGCTCCCTTCAATTATTGCAGCAATCGAAGACAGAAGCGTCATTTATAGATTCCGTGCATTCCTGTCAATGTTCAAGACTTTGCGTGAGATGCTTGAATACTTGCCGCCAGAGCAGCGGCGGGAGTTTATGACCAGCCGTAACCGACTGCTTCTGGATTATGTTATTTCCAAGCTCTCAGGAAAACCAGGCCTGTACGCAACCACAAAGGCGCTTCTCCGCTCGGGCCTCATTCACGAGAACCCGGAGAATAAGCCTAGCGAAAAGGAAGGAATCGAACTTGTCAAGGAAGTCCTGGCCAATTTGCGTACCTTGAGCGAAGGTCTTGAGGACGACACTTTGCGCGAAGTCCTCAACAAAGAGGCGGATTCCCTCGAAAAAAACATTTAAATCCTGATTATTTTTGAGTGAGTCAAAACCTCATTCCCGTTTTCTGTAATCAGGACATCGTTTTCCAGGCGTACGCCGCCCAGCTCCGGGTCGTAGAGGCCCGGCTCCAGGGTGACAATCATGCCGCTCTTAAACAGAAGGTCGTCGGCCTGTTTGGGCGATACCCTTGGAAATTCATGGATTTCAAGGCCAATTCCGTGCCCCAGAGTGTGCGGCATCGTGCGCTTTGCCTTTGAGAAAACCAGATCAGCAGCTTCGGCTGCTTTTTTTATCGGCGAGCCTGCCTTGTAGAGGGGAAGGGCCTGAGCGGCGGCCTTTTCAACCAAAGCCAGAAGCTCTTCCTGCTTTGCGTTAAGCGGCCCCTTTGCGACCGTTAAGGTTGTGTCGCTGGTGTATCCCTCGTAAACCACGCCAAAGTCAAGGATGGACAGCCCCTGAGCCGGCCAGGGAGCGTTCGTGTAGCCCGGGAAAGCATGAATGGCAAAACTTCGGCCAGGACCAGCCGCCAGGGTGTCAAAGCCTGTTCTCTCACAGCCGCATTTTCGAAGCTCGCTTTCAATCAGCAGGGCGACATCGCTTTCTTTCTGAAGCCAGTTTTCCCGAATGCCACGCTCAATCTCGGAGATAATCCAGTCACCGACCCGGCAGGCCTCTTTTGTACATTCGATTTCGTATTCATCTTTTGTGGCCCTCATATCGACCACAAAGTCATGGGCGCTATTTTCGCGGCAGAGGACATCCCAGCCTTCGATGGCATCCACATATTTCAAAAAAAGAGGATAGGGGGTGCATGGAGGAATCTCAACCTTGAGACGGTTAGACTTAATTCGGAATGACTTTAAAACTTCTTTTACGGCACGAGTATTCCTGCGCTCGTATTTGTTGTAAGGAAGAATCTGGACATCAACGGCCCTTTCCTTCGCAAGATTTTCATCCCAGGGAATGAGGGCACATTTACCTGTTTCCGCAATGATAAAAAGGGCGTCGGTCGGGTGACCGGTAAAATAGCGGACGGCAGGATCCCGTCGTTCTTCGCAGTCCTCAAAAACAACAGCCGTGATTTTATTTTCGCTCATAAAGGAAAGCAGCTTTTCCCTTCGGGCGGCATAGATTTTTTTAAGCTCTTCTTGTGTGAATTCTTTCATGGGAAGATATTACCACATAGCAAAAGAGGGGGGAAGTCTCCCCCTCGGCTACAATGGCTTCGCCATTTTCGCCTACCCCCTCTGCGGGGTAGTGAGACGGTCGCTGAAAGCGAAAAAACTTGCGAGGCAAGTTTTTAGTCGAGTCTCGGTGAAGGCTATGCCTGAGCCGCACCCCGCAACACCCCGCTAACTACACTGTTTAATTTTTCCTTAATTTCTGCTATAATTCCTGCTCATAAAAAGGAGTAACCCATGCAGTTAGACCCAAAGGTACAGAGAATCATTGACTGGCGAGAGAGCATTGCCGTTCTGCCGGACAACCATTTTTTTGAAATTATAAGAATGTACCTGGGCGAAATAAAAACTCCCTTCAACAAACAGAAGCTCATTGAGGAGCTGGGGGCCTTTATCCGCCGGGAAGAAAACCGCCGCACCCTCATTTCACTTTTGAGCGAGACCGACCTGCGCATCATTACTGCGGTCAAATATATTTCATCTGCAACTCAGGAAAAGCTTTATTCATTTTTTGCGGGCACTTACACTTTTGCCCAGCTTTACGAGCGCCTTCTCAACCTCGAAGAACGCCTCATTCTTTACCGGAAAAGCGACCGCAGCGGAAAAACCATCGTCCTCATCAATCCTCATCTCGAAGAAGACCTGGAGCCTTACACCAAGCAGTCAGTCCTTTTGGAATCACCTGAATATGCAGGCCTTTCTTATGAGGAGCCGGCTTCACTTTCACCAGAGCTGATTGCGGCCTATATTTCCTTCATTCACAAAAACCATGACCTGTGCAAGGCCGACGGTTCCTTCAAAAAACGCACCGAAAGCGAAATTGAGCGCCTTTTCCCCGGCAAGACCGACATGCTTTTCAATCTCACAAAGGCTTTCATCAACCTTTCCCTTCTCCGGGAGGCAGGCGAAGGTTACGAAATTGACAAAAACAAATTCCTCGCCTTTGCCCGCCTGGACGAGCGGCTTCAGTACGCCTATTTTTGCGTTGCCAGCGCAGGGCGTTTTTCCAGAAGCTCCCTTGTCCGTCAGGCAAAACTTCTCCTCGATGTGGCGACCTCGATCCCTCACGAAGGATTTTCAAGAAGCATAATTTTGCGTCTGGCTTATCTTATTTCAGAAGACCAGAGCGACGGCACCGGAATCCCTGCAATGGGAACAAGTTCCCGCTTTTCTGCCATTTTGAACCGGGCAAGGGCAAGTCAGGGAGAAGCCGAGCAGGACTCAGCAATCATTGAGCATGATTCAGACCTTTCTTCAATTTTGGACCGCCTGATTGAGTGCGCATCCCTTTTCGGAATCTTCTCAAAAAAAGGAATCGACATTCACGGCGAGTCAATTTTTGTTCCGGGCACCATTTTCGACGATGTTGAGCGTTTTGAAGAGACACCAAAGTGCCTGAGCGTTGACGCAGGCTTCAATGTCACCCTCATGCCAGGCCTTCCTTTGGAGAACCTTATTCCCCTCATGGATTTTATGGAGCTTAAGACCTTTGACACGGCGGCCGTTTTTGAAATCAACCGCAAATCTATCATGCGGGGCTTTGACGCAGGCCTTTCGGCAAACAGGATTTTCTCCCTGCTCAAAAAATATTCTCCCTACGAAATCCCGCAGAATCTGGAGATTTGCGTTGACGACTGGAGCCGTTCATATTCTTCGGCCACGATTTTCAAAGGTTATGTCCTTCAGGTCAGCTCAGAAAAGGCCTCAATTACCGAAAACAATCCCGCAATTGCTCCTTTTATTGCGGCAAAACTTGCAACGGGAATCTATCTTCTTTCAGTTGAAAGTGACGAGCAGGCACAGGCGATTATCGCACGCAGCGGCCTCGACTTCATCGGCAAAATCAAAACTCCCGAAAAAACATACGAGAGCATCGGCTTCCCGGAATTCGTCGTCCCTCAAAAGACAGACCGCTTCGACACGAGCGAAGAGCCTGCCCCGACCTCAGACGAAGAGCGTGCAGCCCATTTTGAAGCAATGCGGGCCGAGCTTGAAAAACTCAATCTTCCTCCCGAAAAAAAAGAAGGCCTGGCCCAGCGAATCCAGCACAAAATCATTTTGTCACCGGCCCAGCTCCGTGCAGACAGCGTAAAATTCGAGCGAATTGAGGCCGGCGGAATGGATTTTTCAGGCAAACTTCACATTGTCGAAGGCTCAATCTCAAACAACAGCATGGTCGAGCTTCAGTTTGACGATCGTGTGATTGTGGGTGTTCCCCTTTCCATCACAAAAACCGGCACCGATGCCACAGTTCTCATGGAAGTAATGCCCGACCGTGAAGAAAAAGTGCTTTCAATCGGACAGGCAAAGTTCGTAAAAAGAATTCGTGGAAGCGTTTTGAGATAACAG
>CAMOEE010000193.1 GCA_946611835.1 uncultured Treponema sp.
TTATCAAGCTAAGTTAGTTTGATTAGTTAGCAGCAGGTGCTTCAACTTCAGCAGCTGGCTCTGCAACAGCAGGAGCTTCTTCTGCAGCTGGAGCTTCAACAGCAGCTGGCTCTTCTGCTTTTGGAGCAGCTTTTGTTGAACCGCAGCTCATTGCAACCATTGCGAAAGCAACAGCAGATGCAAGTGCGAAAGCTTTTACAGTCTTTTTCATAGCGTTCTCCTTAATAAAATGAAAAGTATGTTCCTATTTTAAGTAAATTTACATATTTAATTCAAGAGCTTTACTCAAGATTTTACTAATTTTGATCGTCGTAGTTGTAATAGCCCGCATCAAAAAGATCATCGTCAGTCATGTAGAGCCGCAAATTCTTTCTTGCCTGCTCGAATTTGTAGCGCATGAGGGCCTTAGCCTTTTCACTGGTCATCTGATAGATTCGCTCCAAAAGGCGGGGCTTAATATCGCTCTCAACACCCTGCTGCCCCATTGAATTTGAGAAAACAAATACATTCAGCATGACACCGTTCTTCATTCGCTGCATGACAAGAATCGCATCACTGATGAAATGGAGGCCGTTGATGTTTATGAGAACTTTCGGAACCTTTTCATAGAGCTGGATATCCAGCGTACGCTCAAACACGCATGAAAAATGGCTCATGCTCACATCAAGGACGCTTCCTTTTATGAGGCCGTGCTTTGTCTCAAAACTGACCTTGCTCCTTGTGTCACATATTGCGCGGATGTTCTTTCGACGGCCGCAAGCCTGGTTTGCATACATTACCTTGTCGATGAGGGCGAAGTTTTTTGCCTTCTGGTATTCAAGGGCGATACATCCGCACTGAATTCCAACATCGAAAAGATAGTATTTTTCCAGGGCGGTTTTTTCTTCTTCACTCTGACGTTTTAGATAAAGGACTCCGATAAGGATTCGCCCCATGTACTTTTGCTGAAGCTCACGGATATATTTATCCCACCTTATGCCCTTAATCGGCATATCAATATAGAAGAAAAGTATTGAATCAGTAAAAGTCTCTATGATGACTTCAATTTTTGCCTTTAAGGGACAATACCTGTCATCGCCAATGATGTATGTTTCATATCCACGGGCCATGTAGTCTTCCAGATAGGTCTCAGGAAGAAGAGTGGCATCAGGAACAATGAAAAATGTTTTTCGACCTTCTATTATAAAGTCTTTCTGATCGTCGTTATCATTCATAATTTGCTTCCCCTAAAGGTTTTTCAGACTTTTGCCGCTATAATGAAGTATTAAACCTATAGTTCTGGCAGCGGTAAGCAGCAAATCCATATCAGAATATTGCCACAGACGGTTTTCGTTTTCACTACCCGTCATGTCGGCACGAAGAATTCCATATTTTTCGCCACGGAATGAGATTTCACACAAACAGGTGGCGGTTATTTTTTGGACTTCACAAAGCTCATAAAAATCAGTCAGTTTTGCCTTGAGCAAATTCCTGACATCAGGCAGATACAAGACTCCTGTAAGTTTGTTAATTCCCTCTTCAATCAGGCATGACGGAATGACTCGAAAATCCTTTGTCTTTGACATTTGATGAATTTTTTGAAAAAGAATTTTCTGGTCAGTCTGGATACAGACATGGTCAATCTCAAAATAGGAGCTTATGAAATTGAGAAGGTTTCTGATACCTTCTGCCAGGTCATCAGTAGCGGTAAGAAATTTGAAAACACTCGAATGAAGGTTCATCGAACCAATCGCCCTCTGTTTTTCGCTCTTGGGAACTATGCTTGCATGTTTTTCTGGAAGATAGATGATGAAGCAGTTGCGGCCCTTTGACTTACCGCGGTAAAGAGCCTTTTCGGCGCAGGAAAGAAGGTCAGAAAATTTTTCGGCATTCTCGGGGAATCTTGCGACCCCCATAGTGACCGTAAGAGTCTGGTTTCCGATTTCGGAGATGGCAATCTCGTTGACCTTTACCATAATGGTATGGCAGATTCCCCAAATTTCGTCGTAATCAGTGATGTTGTTGAGAACAAGAGCGAATTCATCACCATTATTGCGGGCAAGATAGCCTTTTTCACGAATTATTTCGTTAGTGATGCCGGCTATTTCATACAGAACCTTGTTACCAGGCTCATGTCCGAATGCATCTGTTATATATGTAAAATTATCGACATCAAGAATTATATAGGAGAAAGGCTGATTGTTATTTATCAGGTATGAAGCGTAAGAATCAAGCGTTCCCTGAGCATAAGCGCCGGAAATGCTATCAATCTTGACTTCATTTTCCCGAAAGAAATTATCCATACCAATAAATTATACACCAGTATTTCTTATCTTTAAAATGTTTTTTATTATTTTAGGAAAAAAATACCGGGCCAAAAGACCCGGCATCAAGTCATGCTAAATCAGCTTGATTTATTTTTTGCTTCCAGAAAGAACGATTGTCGCAACAGTCGGAGCCTTACCGCCTGCGATTGCACATTCACCGTTTCCGTCTCGTCCGTAAAGAACTACGCGGATTTTTGCTGTCTCGCCTTTTTTGATTGTGAACGGCTTTTCGAGATCGTAAGTCTTTTTGATTGAGCGAACCTGTCGTGATTCATCAAGAACAAGCTCAGTTTTCTTTGAGCCAGAAATTCCCTGAATGATTACAGCGACATTGCTTGTTCCGTGGTTTCCGAATGCGGCGTCAATCTTTGAAATTTCAAGGTTCTCAACAGCTGTGACCGGGAAGTCAACATAGAGGGTGTCTTTTCCAGTGATTGTTCCGGCATATCCTGTGTATGTGATACCGCCCTTTGCGAATTCCTTGTTGATTTTTGAGCCGTTGTAAACCCAGGTTCCCGGTGAAGGAATAGCTGTGTTTGCCTTTGCGACTGTCTCGTTGTCAGAAGCACCTGCGAGTGAGTTGCTGGCATCGAGGCTGTTGAGCCATGTGAGGCTTACAGCGTTTGGATCCGGTTTTGAAACATGAAGTTTGAATTCGCCGGAAGCAGCTTTTTCGTCTTTTGCTGTTGCCTTAACGATGATGTCCTTGTCTTCTGCAAGTTCAGCGGCAGTAAGGAGGCCGTCGCTTGAAATTGTAGCAGCGCTCGGGTCAGAAACAGACCATTCGTAATCAGCGTTTGTAGGGCGAACCGGGTCAAGTTTTGCGAAGAACTGGAGAGATTTTCGGCCGTAAACCATCTCTGCATCGTCTTCAGATGAAACACTGATTGATTTTACCGGTGTGAACTCAACAGCCTTGTCAGACTCAACGACGATTTTTGAGATTGTTGTTTTAGCAGTAGCTGTGATTGTGATTGTTGTAGCTCCAGAGTAAACAACATAAGCCTTCTCACGGAATTTTGCTGCAGAACCAGTGTTGAAGTCGTAGAATGCGGCTCCCTGATTATCAGCCTTGATTGTACCTTCACCAGCCAGACATCCTGTTACGCTGACTACAGATTTACCCTTAACTGGGAAAGTGATTTTCTGTCCCGGGTAGCCTACAAGTTTGTCGCCCTCAACATTGAATCCGTCGAGAGTGACATCTTTGTTCTGTTTTGTGTCGCTGAATGTGTAAACTGTGCGGCTTACTTTTTCTTCGCCGGCAAGAAGAGATTTTGAAGAATCTTTTGAAACCTTCCAGCCGTGTGAAGAAGCGAGTTTTTTGACATCCCAGTAATCAGCCAGATCTTTTTTGTACTTGAGGGTTGTGATGTCATAGTAGCGGTTGAGGATTGTCTCTCGTCCGCTGAATTCTTTTTCGACAACTGCCTCAGAAAGAATGTCCTTGCGGCCGTCGATTTTTGCACCGATTGCATCTGCAGTTTTGCGGTCAAGTTTCCATCCGATGATTGTCTCAGGGATTCCATGAGCTGTGAGGGCCTTGCCCTTCCATACAGCCTCGATTTTTCCGCTTGCGAGAGTGTCGTTAACAAAAGCAACCTGATTGTAGTAACCTGAGTTCCATGGAGTTCGTGCAAGGTAAGTTTTTGAGCCTTCCTGAGAAGCGATTGAAGAATTGAAGATTACGAGACCTTTGTGAGCGATGTTGGCGATATCCATTCGTGGTGCGCCAATGTAAGCGCTTGGGTCTGTGTGGAACTGGTCGAACAAAGCGACAAGCTCACATTCCTCGAAGAGAGCGACTTTTCCAGAATACTCCATCCAGATGAAGTCTGTGTCGCCTTCAACATAGCACTTGTAGAACCATGATTTTCCAGTCATGCGGAGTGTATCCTGATATGACTTGAAAGAACAGTTGTAAGCAGCGAGAGTTCCTGTTGAATCGAAGCCGATTGTCTCAGCCTGGCCGTTATTGACCTTCTTTTCTGATCGTTTGAAAGTGTTGTGAACAGTGAGGTTTTCAAGGGTGAGGTTTCCTGTTCCCTCAAACTCAAATACACAGCGGGCTTTCTGACCATTTGTGCGGTCACAGCGAAGCAAATCACCGTTGTTGTCGATTGCGATTACGACATCTTCACCGTATTTTGCATCTGTGCATCCGGAAAGAGTGATATCAGCAGGTCCTTTGTAGTAGAGAACCTCATTGTAAGTTCCTTTTGGAAGCTGAATTGTGAAAGTTCCCTCTTTTTCGCCGATTGCATCGAGTGCACCTTGAATTGTAGGGAATGCTTGAGTCTTAACGCCTGATCCAGAAAGTGTGATTTCTGAAACATTTGCCCGTTTACATCCTGCAAACAAAGCGAATGCAGCAACGAACAAAGCAACGATTTTTTTCATTAATTGTTCCTCCAATTTTAATGATTCAATAATTATATTTCTTGTTAATTAAAAAAGAAAGTAAAAAAACACACACAAATTTGATTT
>CAMOEE010000194.1 GCA_946611835.1 uncultured Treponema sp.
CCGCGGTTGTGCTGATTCCCCTTTTGCTTGCTCTGGACGCTTTTCAGGCTCACCGATATGCGATGCTTAAGCGTGAGATAGCTCGCCTTGAAGCAAAACAGGTGGAAATAGTTGAGCAGAACCGTAAGCTCATTTCCGATATAAGCCTGCTTTCCAGCTCCGACCGGATCGAAAAAATCGCCGAGGAAGAGCTTGGTATGCATAAAGCCAAATCGGAGGATATAGTCCGGGTGGAAATAAAATAAAAACCACAGATTACTCAGATGTCACAGATGAGTAATATTCTAATACGATAATCTGTGAAATCTGTGAAATCTGTGGTTAAATATTTGGAGTATAAAATGACAGACGCAAAAAGTGTCGAAAATATAGAAAGTCTCTTGAAATTGTCGGAAACTCTTGAAGCAGTGGGAGGAGTTCTTTTGAATCAGGATTTTGATTCTGAGAACTTTTGCTTCACGAGCGTGCAAACTGACAGCCGGCTTGTCGTGGAAAAATCTCTCTTTGTTCCCCTCATCGGTGAATTTCAGGACGGGCACATCTATATTCCCTCGGCACTTGAAAAAGGTGCGTCTGCCGTTTTTATTTCTAAAAAAACATCTAAGAATCTCCTTGAAGGTTTCAAAAAAGAAGCCGAAAATAACAAAAATGTAGCCTTTATTCTGGTGGAGAACACTATGCGCGCGCTGCAGAAGGCGGCCGAAGCGTATGTCCGTAAGTTTCCTCGTCTTATTCGCTGTGCTGTGACTGGTTCAAGCGGCAAAACAACGACCAAGGAAATTACGGCTTCTATTCTCCGCCAGAAATTCTCTGTCATTGCCACCAAAGGTAACTTCAACTCTGAGACCGGCCTTCCTCTCTCTGTTTTTAATATCCGTCCTGAGCACGAGCTGGGGCTTTTCGAGATGGGAATGAACCGGGTCAATGAAATCGGTGAGATTGCTCAGGTCTTCAAGCCAAATTATGCCATCATCACCAATATCGGAAGCGCTCACATCGGAATTCTCGGAAGCCGTCAGAACATCGCTAACGAAAAGAAAAAGATTTTCAATTACATAGATTCCTTCGGAGCTGCTTTTATCCCCGAGAATGATGATTTCGCTTCCTTTCTCGAAAAGGGCGTCAAGGGAAAGGTAGTGAAGTATGGCCCTGATTGCGACGAGAGCGTAAAAATTGTTGCGGATGAAGGCCTTTCCGGGACTGTTTTCACTGTAGACGGTCTTCTCATGCGCCTTTCTTTACCTGGAAAGTACAATTTTCAGAACGCTCTGGCTGCCATTGCCCTCGCAAAAGAGCTTGGATGCACTCCTGAGCAGATTAAGGCCGGAATCGAAAGCCTTAAGCCGCTCGGCGGTCGTTCTACAATCAAAAAAGGAAAATTCACTGTCCTTGAGGACTGCTACAACGCAAATCCTGACTCAATGGAAAAAGCCCTCGATTTGTGCGCTGATACAAAAATTGAAGGTAAAAAAATCTATGTTTTGGGTGACATGCTGGAGCTGGGTGAAGAATCAGAGCTGGCTCATGCAAAGATCGGTGAAAAAGCCCTTTATTCTGATGCCGACATGATTATCTTCTTCGGCTTCGAGATGAATTTTGCTTTTGAAAAGGCAATAGAAATCGCACAGAAAAAATCTTCTCTTGCTGACGAAAAAATCTCTTCTGTGCGTTTGATTTACATAGGCAACAAAGATGATGCGGCAATCAGTGATACCGCAAAAGAAATAAACGAATTTGCCGAAAACGGCGACCTGATTTTGCTCAAGGGGTCTCGTGGAATGGGGCTCGAGCGAATTCTGCCGTTAATCGGAATGGGAGGAGAGTCGTGAATTTCAGCATTGTGGCAGATCGCCCGCTGGAGAATTACAAAAAGTGTGATATTTCATTGATATTGCTTTCTGTTCTGCTCTGGGGAATCGGGATGTTTACGCTTTATGTTTGTTCCGGAAATTACGGAATGAGGGCATTCGGCGATGACCTGTATTTTGTAAAAAGACAGTTGATCAGCTCTGCATTGGGCTTCATGCTTTTTATCGTTTTTGCTACCTTCAAACTGGAGACAATCAAACGCTTTCTTCCGCTGATGGTTGTGATTGCGCTCCTTCTTTCGCTTATGACTTTCGTTCCAGGTATTGGAATCGAGCGTAATGGTGCAAGAAGATGGATCCGTCTGGGCTTTACGACTTTCCAGCCTTCTGAGATGGTCAAATTCGTAATCGTCCTTTATCTTGCGAACTATTTTGAGAAACAGTCAAAAATTGTCGATTCATTTGACAAGACCGTTTTCCCTGCTGTTCTTGTAAGTTTTGTGATGATTGGCTCGATTGCCATGCAGTCAGACCTTTCGACATCAGTTTTTGTGGCTGCCCTTGCGATTCTTCTTTTTATCGCTTCTGGCGCAAAAATTTTCTGGCTCGTTCCGGTCATGTCGATTGTGATTCCTTTGAGCGCTCTCTTTGTTTTTCTGGAGCCTTATCGTCTTAACCGAATCATCGGCTTCCTTGATCAGGATTCATACCTTCAGACCCTGAACTATCAGACTTATGCGGCCCGCCGGGCAATCAGTGCGGGTGGTTTCTGGGGCCAGGGCTTAGGCTCGGGGCTTTCGAGAATCAACTCAATCCCGGAAATTCAGTCGGACTATATTTTTGCCGGTTGGGCTGAGTCAATGGGGTATTTCGGTGTCCTTATTTATTTTGCCCTTCTGACCTTGTTCGCATGGCGGGGGCTTCACTGTGCGATGACAGCCAAATCACGCTTTGCTTCGATTGCGGCTTTCGGTTTTATCGTTTCGATTATCGCCCAGTCAGTGATGAATGTTGCGGTTGTCGGCGGTGTGATTCCGACTACAGGTATTCCGCTTCCATTCTTTTCTTCTGGCGGCTCATCAATCCTGTTCACCCTTGCTACCTGCGGTTTTCTGGTAAATGCATCCCGTAATGAAATCGCACCAAATGACGATATAGAAATTGAGGAGATAATTTATGAGTGATTTTGTGATTCAGGGATTTGAGAGCTTTGAGGTTAATACTTCAAGGAAAAGGAAGGCCGTTTCTGACACAAAAATGAACGCAGTAAAGATTTTTGCTGCGATTTTTGGAATTTTACTTCTCTGTGAGCTTTGCGTTTATTTCTTCATCGTTCCCTGCCTGGATAAAGTCGAAATTTCCTGGAGCGGACTATCTTCTTATACAAAAGAGAGCCTTGCCGGGGTGATTTCTCCATGCAGCTCAAAGAAATTTATGAATTTCAGCGCCAGCGAGGCTAAATCTCTTCTTATGTCAGTTCCGGGCCTTGAGAGCGTTCAGGTCGCCAAAAGATTTCCCAACAAGGTTTATATCCATGTCAGCGAGAGAAAACCTGTCGCAATGACTTTCGTTTCATCGAACGGGCGTACTCTTCCTGTTGAAATCGACAAAAACGGAGTTCTTTTCAGCGGAACGGCTAATTCTGCAAATTATGACTCATCTCTTCCTTTAATTTCTGGAATTCCTGTCGAAAATATACCAGAGGGAATGAGAATTCCTCAAAAGTATCGTGCTTTGATGGAGCAGATTGATTCTATCCGGTCACTTTCGCAGAATTATTTTGCGGCTGTCTCTGAGATTCATGTTATTCCAAAAGAATACGGAAACTACGAGCTGGTGCTTTACCCGATTCATTCAAGAACAAGAATCCTTACGGGCCGACAGCTCAACGAAGAATCTTTGCAGTACATGATGGTCGCACTGGATGTCGTGAACGCGCTTGAGCCAGATGTGGAGGAAATCGACCTTCGCTATGGCTCCGTGACTTACCGGACAAAATCTGATACACTTCATCGGGAAACAGGAGAATTCGGTGAGTAATATTGTTGTTGGTCTTGACATCGGAACTTGCTTCGTTCGTGCCGTAATCGGTGTGGTGAACGATGATAAATCCGTAGAAATCGTTGATGTCGCAAAAAAGCCTTCTGTCGGTTGCCTTCGTAACGGAACAATCGTCAATATCGAGGCTACGAAACAGTGCATCCACGAAGTCATAGACGAGGTTGAGCAGAATACGGGTCTCGAAGTACAGTCATGTGTCACTGGAATCGGTGGCGTTCAGATAGAGAGCCTTAACTCTAAAGGTGCCGTGGCAATCTCGGCATATGGAAAGAGCGAGCGGGCAATCAACGAGGACGATGTAAAGCGGGTTATCGAATGTGCCAACTCTATTAAAGTTCCTCTTGACCGAAAGTTGCTCCATGTAATTCCCCAGCAGTACATTATCGACGGAACTGATGGTTTTAAAAATCCTGTTAACAATATTGCGACCCGCCTTGAGGCCGAGGTTCACATCATAACAGGAAGCAAAACCGCCGTTCAGAATATAACGACTTGTGTGGAACAGGCAAATTATCAGCTTGATGAGGTCATGCTGAAGACAATCGCTTGTACTGAGGCCGTAATGATTGACGATGAAAAAAAACTCGGTTCAATCTTGATTGACATTGGCGGCGGCACAACGGATGTAATTGTCATCGTGAACGATGCGCCTATCTGCACCTGCTCAATTCCTATTGGCGGAAACCTTGTCACCAACGACATCGCAATCGTTAAGGGAATCCCCAATTCAACAGCCGAAAAAATCAAGATTGAGAGCGGCTGCTGCTGGCTTCCCCTGGTAGAAAACGAAAATGAGGAAGTCCTGATTCCGGGTTTCGGAAGCCGCAGCACAGAACTTACGACAAAAGTAGAATTGTGTCAGATTATCTACCCAAGAATGGAAGAAATCTTTACAATGG
>CAMOEE010000195.1 GCA_946611835.1 uncultured Treponema sp.
CATCAGTCAAATGTTTCTGAAATCACTCTTTCGGGAACTGGAGTAAAAACACAGACTTTTGGATCTATCCAAGAGGCTCTTGATGCGATTGGTGAAAAAGAAGGAAAATTCACTATTCGCTTGCCACAGGGAACTTACGAAGAAGCTCTCTATTACAAAGGTCCTGCCGACATCACGCTTTCTGGATGTACAACTGCAAAATACGGTGAGGATGTTAAAATTGCTGTTGCCAACACTGGCGATATTCTTCTTCTTTCAAAATATACAACTGGTCAGAAGGCTCGTTGTGTATTTGAATTCGAGGGAACAGGAAACCTCACGCTTGAAAACCTTGCCGTTCACAATACATTCGTCCGTGGTTCGGTAAAAGGCTCTAACACTCAGGCAGAGACAATCGGTTTCGACTCAACAGGTACGCTCGCCGCTTACAACTGTTCGTTCAAATCAACACAGGATACACTCCGCATGACAGGTAAATCTTGGTTCTACAACTGTTATGTTGAGGGTGACACAGACTTCATTTGGATGGAATACAGCGGAAAGGTTGCCTTGTTTGAGGAATGTGAAATCGTTTCTATTTTCGACGCAAAACACACAGACCCGACTTCTTATATCGGTGCTCCTCGTATGGACAAGGGCAATGCGGCTGCAAAAGGTCTCGTAATCTACAATTCAAGCATCAGCTCTCAGGAAGGCGAAAAAACTTTCCTCGCACGAACTCCGTGGAATTCTGGTTACTACAATCAGGTTGCATATATCAATGACACAATTGCCAGCGGAAAGGTTGAGGCTGGCCTTTGGAAAGGCTCACCGCTCACAGCAAGCGGAATTCCTCAGACAATCATCGGATGGAAAATTGACCGTGCCACTGCAGACGCTATCGGCGTAAAGCTTGACGGTCGCAAAGACATTCTTACAGAAGAAGCCGTTTCAAAAGAATTCAGCGGACGAGACGCAATTCTCAACCGTTACTATGATTTGGCAACTCTCAAATACAAAAAAGACATTGAGTCTTACTGGGATGTCAAAAAACTCGCTTCTTCACACGGCTGGAAGGTTTCAAAAGATTCTTCAAAATCACTTCTTCCTGGCGAAGAAAAGGCAAGCCGCACCACATACACTTTCAGCGATACAAAGCAGAACAAAGACATTACCCTCGAAGGTTTCAATGTTGAGGGTGATAAGCTCGTAGGATTTGAAGGAAGTAAAATTACTTTCCCGGTTAAAGGAAAATCTGTTGTCTTCGTAACAGGTTGTTTGGCTGGAAACGGTACAATCAAGTCTAGCAATCAAGGTGAGGCTTTCTTCGACTTCAACACTGGTTCTGCAACTAAATATGCAGAAAAAGCTTATGTCGTTTACGAGGGTGCTTCTACAATCACTATCACGGCATCTTCTAAAACTACAATCGCTAAGATTGCGGTTGAGTCTGACAAAGTTGTAGAATTCATTCCGATGACTTCAATCGCTGTTGCTTCTGAAGATAACGCTGAGATGGTTTACGGCCGAAAGGGCTTGCAGTTCTCTGCAAAAATCACTCCTCCTCGTCCGACAAATGCTGATTATGAATGGTCTGTCTCTGACCCAAGCGTAGCTACAATCGATTCAACAGGATATCTCGTTGCCGCAGATGTAAAAGAAGACAAAGACATCATTGTCAAGGTTACGGCAAAAGATGAAAAGGCTGTCTCTGCTGAATTCAAACTCAAGGTTTCTAAACCAGATCCTAATGCCGTTGGTCTTTCATGGCTCAACAGTCTTGACGCAAGCAATACTCTCGCTGGTACAAGTGACAACGAAGAGCTTGCAAAAGCTAACACGGCAATTCCTTCACCAGGAACATGGCAATATAATGGCTCAAAAGTCAATGCAGAATTCGCAAAGGGCGGAATCACATATACAGGCTATTCTGGAACTATTACCGGAAAGGATACTCTTTATGTTGACTTCCCAATCACCGCTCTCGATAATCTCGAAATCACAAGCATCGACGCTGCTTTCGGAAACCATGGAACTAGCAATGTTGCTGTAATCTTCCAGGGAATCATAGGTTCTAAGAAAACAGAACTTGCGACTGACACTTCTCGTGCGGCTCGTTCTGTCAAAAAGACTTATGATTTGGAAAAACCCTACTCAATCAAGAAGGGCGAGACTGCAAACATTCGTGTCGTTCTTTACGGCTTGGACGGAAACGGTGAGTGCGCAATCGCTGCCGGAAAGGCTCCGACTGTCGCTACAATCACAATTTCTGGAAAACGCAAGTAAAGCTTAATCCACTTGATTTTCATGCAGGCTTCTTCGGAAGCCTGTTTTTTTGTTTAAAATTTATAAATTTGTTTTAAACTTATGCATTTTTGCTGTATAATAAGATACTATGGATAATTTCTTTAGGGAAAACGAAATAAAAACAGACCCTGTGACAGGTGTTTACGATCAGAGTACAATATCTTCCTACGCGAATCACTTGATTCGTGAAAAAACACCATTCAGTTTTGCACTTATTGATGTCGATAATTTCACTTATATAAACGATGCTTTCGGTCATGAAGGTGGGAATAAAGTTCTCTACGATATTGCGAATACAATAAAATCCATTCTTGGAGACAAGGGGGTTCTTGCCCGCAATAAGGGGGATGAATTTTCGATTATTCTCAAAGACATCACTGTCTACGACGAAATTTGGAATATCTGCCACACAATTCTCGTAAAAGTTAACGAAATTGAATTGCCCGATATCGGAACACAGACTATTACCGTAACGATTGGTCTTGACCGCTTTCCGGAAAATGCCACATCTTATGATGATTTGCTTTCATGTGCAGAAAAGGCATTGTACCGGGGAAAGACAAAGGGGCGCAACTGTTTTATCATTTATCTTCCCGAAAAACACGCGAGCATTGTTCCCAAAAGCGAAAAGCAAAAGGCGGTCGGTTCCCTCAACCTTCATTCCAATATCCTTAAATTTCTCACGGCCAGCGATGATTTAAAGAGCGGAATCCAAAATCTCATTAATTTTATCAGCTCTTATTTTGAAATTGACCATGTTTGTATTCAGACTGATTCTCAAATACTCTTTCAGAAAATACATCAAAGATCACGGACAAAAGATTTCCGCCTTATTCCTACGGAATTGATTAAGAACAGTACGAATCCTGTCACTGGTGTCTTATATATGGATGGAATCGGCAATTTGTTAAAGGCAAAAAAGAACGAATTGTACGAATTGCTTGAGGAACAGGAAATAACTTCAAGCTGTATAGCAGAAATAGAATATCGGGATGAAATATATGGTATGCTTCGTCTTGATATGACTGGCACAGAAACCGACGGCAGGTTGTTGCAATACTCTGATGCTGACTTACTTCTCACTGCGGCGCGAACCATAGCCTTGATTTTGCATTATACTGGCAGACGAATTGAAGACTTGTAATAAGGAGAGATATATATGGC
This sequence comes from uncultured Treponema sp., assembly GCA_946611835.1. Lineage (GTDB taxonomy): Bacteria > Spirochaetota > Spirochaetia > Treponematales > Treponemataceae > Treponema_D. The sequence continues at coordinate 3,451 of CAMOEE010000195.1, forward strand.
AGTAATCGACAAAGATGAACAGCAGGAACATATTATTGAGGGACGAAAGACTTTTTTTATTTGTCCCGACGCGACGCTCTTGCCAGAGAATTATCTGGAAGAGTATATGGCCCGCGGTTACGAGACTTATATTATTGGTGATGACCGCTACTGTCCGCTAAAGGCGAAGGTCGAGGTCATCATCGAGACTTTCACTGATTCAATTCTTTTCTTCTATATCGACATGCCTGTTCCTGGTATTTCATGGGAGAAATATATCAAAGAATTGCAGGAAAAATACACTGGAAGGATTTTGATAGGCGTGCTTTATGCAAAGCGCCAAAGTGAAGAAGATAAAAAAAAGCTGGAAAAATATTACCTTTTTGATGTGGGAATCCAGTGTGGCTGTATTTCTCTTGAGTACCAAAAGGCAAAGAATTTCGCTCTTATCGACAAGGTTATGTATGCGAATCAGGCTTGCGGTCGCCGAAAAAATATCCGTGCAATCTGTGACACCAAAAGCCGCGTGAGTTTTGTCACCAAACACGGTCAGATTAAGGGTAACATCCTCGATATCAGTCTCAGCCATTTTTCTGCTATTTTCGAAAAAACGCTTGATGTTCAGCTCTACGAAAAAATTCCGAAAGTGCTCATAAATGTCAACGGATTGCATTTTATCAGTGATGCTATTCTTGTCATGCAGCGAATGAAGAACGGCGTTATGCTTAATGTATTCGTATTTTCAAATTCTATGGGGCAGCAGGGGGTTGAGAGCGATATTCAGCCACGACTTCTTGAGCGGATTTACCAGATGACAAGCGACAAGGCAAAATCACTTATGCGCTTTAAGTTCGGCGAGGCTCGTAAAAATCTCCGCCAATATATGAGCGATGACGATTTGTATGATGCCGGATATTATAACTTTGATGGGGATTGATTTATCTTATCAGAAGATGTAATATAACTTAATTTTTCAAGAAAAGGAGATTTGTATGAAAAAGACAACAAAAATTGCTGCTGTTGCATCTATCGCTTTATTTGCTGCTGTTGCTATGAGCTGTGGTTCTACAGCTAAAGCTGCTGAGGCAGAGGCTCCTGCTGTTGAAGAGACAGTTGAAGCTCCAGCTGAGGAAGCTCCTGCAGAAGCTCCAGCTGCTAACTAATCAAACTAAAACAGCGTGATTAAAACGGGCTGCCCGAAAAGGGCAGCTTTTTTTTTGCCCCAAAATTGTCATTGTCGGGCTTTGACCCGACAATCTTTTTTCAGTAGAATACTTTCACTATGGAATTTACACAGGAATCAATCGACGCTCTCGTTGTAAACGAAGTCGAA
>CAMOEE010000196.1 GCA_946611835.1 uncultured Treponema sp.
TGGGGAAAGCCTTCCCCTCGCTCGCACTTCGTTGCTCGCTACCCCTTCTAGCGGGAGCCGGTTCTGGCACGGCCTTCACCGAGACTCGCGCGAGTGTAGCGAAGAAACCTTTCTCACAGGTTTTGCCCCCTTCGGGGGCGCTCCCTACCCGCAACGCCCCCATTTGTTTTTTGGAGGAATCCTATTCATTCTTCTTACTTTGTTTTCTTGTGTTTCGATGCAGGATGATGTTTATTACGACAGCCTTGCCGGAAATGAGCAGGTTCTGGCATTTGAGAAAAGATTTGCCGAAATTGATGCGGTTTTTTTTGATTCCGGCATAGACGGAAATAAGGCTTTGGAAAAAAAAGCTGAGAAACTGATTTCTGATATCGATGATGTCCTTCAGAATCCTTCGCTAAAAAAGGCTGCTCAGGCCAGGCTTTATGCCCTTGCAGGTTGCACTGCTTTTGACCTTGAGAAAAAGGGCCGGGCAAAAAAATATTACGAAAATTCTCTCGCCGCTTTCAAGGGGGATGCCCGTTCCCTGATACTTGCCGGCAGGCTTGGTTTAGAAAAAAAATTCTCCGAAAAAATGAAGGCTTTTTCTGACAAATCTCTTCTTGTTCTTGAGCAGGCTTTGGTTCATTATTCCGCACAGGATTACAATGAGGCCGTGGCAAAATTCGACGAGGCTTTTTTGTCTCTTGATGACTTTTACCGGGTTGCATACAAAAATTTGAGGGCTACAAGCTGGAGTCTTAGAAACATGAAAAAAGATTCCGACAGCCGCAGTTCAGAGCTGCTTTCTCTAAAAACTCTCACGGTCATGCAGATGCTTCTGATTGCAAATCATAATCCGGGCCTGCTTTTCAATTACACAGCTGGAAAAGATGTCTCGGATAAGGAACTTTACAAAAAAATTGCGGGCAGCGGACTTTTGAATCCTGCCTCAAAGCCTCTCGATTCAGAGAATGCTGTATCAAGGAATTCTTCCGTAACAAGGCTTATAGCCGCAAGATTTTTGTGGAACCTCTACAACCAGAGGAAAAACAGGCCCGGTGAGCTTACGAAATATTCACAGGCCTACAAAAACAAAAAAAGAAGCCCTGTACTAGATGTGAAAGTTGACTCTCCTGATTTTGATGCCGTTCTTGGCTGCGTAGAGAGCGAAATCATGCACCTGGAGGACGGAATCGAATTCGGTGCTGAAAAAGAAGTCAGCGGGGTAGAGTTTGATGAATCTGTAAAAAAGATAAGGTAGTGAGCAAGTTGCAGTTAGAAGTTAGCAGTTAGCAGTTGGAAATAATTTCTCACTCCTCACTCCTCACTCCTCACTTTTCACTGCTCTCCTGCATACCAGGTCGCAGAAGGTACAGATATCGCTTGTCTTTCCCTGGGGGAGTTTCCCTTCCTTTTCGAGAATCTTGATTTGCTTTGACAGACCTTCCTCGTAGCATATTTTCATCATCCTGTTTTGCCCTGCATTCTCCATGACTTTGCCGAAACTGTCGGTGATTTTTCCGATAAAAAGGGCAGGGTTCTCGTTGGCGAAGCCGCAGCATGGTGCTATGTCGCCCGTGGCATGAACAAAAATAATCTGGCCCATCTCCGCACAATGCTCATCTTTAAACCAGCTTTTGTCCTGCCAGGCGCGCGAATCATTTGCCTGGTAGCTTTCGGTCTGAATGTAGGCAGGCAAAAAATGTCCGTCATCAGACAGCGAGGCAATTCCCAGACCTGACTCGGCGATGTTTTCTTCATAGGTAAGTTTTAATCTTTCAGCAAGAGATTTAAGCTTTTCGGTGATTGAAGGAAGCGTTGATGCAGAGTTTGCGGTCAAAGTAGAATTAGAGTTCTTTACGCTCTGAATTTCAAGGGAATCAGTTCCGAAAATATCCCAAACTGTCTGGATGAAAGTGACAATCCTGTCTTCGCTTTGGCCATGGAAATTGTCGTAGCTCAGGCCGATTTTTCCGTCGTATCCGGCGTCGTAGATTTTTTTTAAGGTGGTCCTCAAATCATCATCGCTTTTCCACCAGTCTCCGTTTGTCATAATACGGTCGAACATAAAATCCATGTCGATCGCGGCCTTAATCACATCAGTCAAAAAGCCTGTGGACAAAAAAGGCTCTCCGCCCGAAAATCCCACCTTTTCTATGGAAGAATTTGTCGAATTGTGCACACTTTCCAAAAATTGAATTGCTTCATCCGCACTCAGATTATTCGGCTCGCGGTTCACGAAGCAATGCGGGCAGTGGAGATTACAAGCGGTCGTAACGGCAAAAATTATTTCGGTCGGATTGAACATATTAGTTTCCGTTTTTTGCCAAATCGAGAATTTTCTGATAGAGTTCTTGATTGTCGGCGGCGGTTTGTTTTATGAAGTCAGCGCAGGCTTCTTGATAGGGCGTTTTGTCATCGACTTTAACGACCGAAACGCCCGCCTTTTCAATTTCCTTTAAGATTTTATCTTCTTCTTCGGCTGAAATCTTTCGGCAATATTCACTGGCATATTTCCCTGCCTCGCTTAGAATATTCTGCTGCTTTTCAGAGAGTGAATCCCATGCTTCCGTTGTGATGAATGTTTCCATGATTCCGAGCATGTGTCCGTCAAGAATGATGTGCGGGGCGACTTCGTTGAATTTGTTTGCCATGTAGTTTGAAAGCGGCTGGTCTGCCACATCGACTTGCCCTGTCAGAAGAGCACCGTAAAGGTCAGAAAAATTTACTTGCTTTTGTTCCATTTTGAGTGCGCTTGCTATTGCCTGTAATGCCTTGTCATTCGTGGTTCGCATTGTCAGTCCCGCGCAATCTTGAATTGAGGAAATTGCCTTTGTTGAAAACAAGTGTCGGAATCCTTCCTCCCCATAGTAGAGACCTATGATATTAAGCCCTTTTTCTTTCGGTTCGTTTAGAATTTCGTGCGCTACTTCAGAATTTGCAAAGTTCCAAAAATGTTCACGGCTTGAAAATGTAAAGGGAATAGAAAGAAGCGCACTCTTTTTGCAGCCAAAAGAGACGAGACTTGAAGTTGATTGTCGGCACAGCTGAATTGAGCTGTGCGCTTGCATGATTATTTTTCTGACCGCACTGTTATCGCCGAGAATGCCAGAACATTGCAAATCGATTTTTATTTTCCCGCCCGAAAGTTCCTCGACTTTCTCTTTGAAAGCTTGGTCAGTTCTTCCTGCAAGAGTTTCTGGCGGGTTGACTTCTGCCATGACAAGCGTTATTTGCTTTTCTTGCTCAGTTTCATTGTTTGCAGTTTTTTTGTTGCATGACAAAAATGAAAAAAAGAGGACACATATTGTAAAAAACAACGAAATTCTTTTTAGCATGATGTTTCTCCAAAATGAAAATATTTTCTATAAATTATATACTAAATTATAAATCATTTTTCCTTTTGCCACAAATTTTTAACATTGAAATTGTAGAAAAAACGATGTAGAATAAAACCACTTTCTATTTAAAGGAGATTTTACAGATGATCAAGACAGTAAAAGATGTAGATCTTAAAGGCAAACGCATTATCATGCGAGTTGATTTCAATGTTCCTATGAAGGACGGAGTTGTTCAGGACGACACACGAATCATGGCTGCCCTCCCAACAATCAAGTATATTTTGGAGCAGAACCCTCGCTCTCTCGTTTTGATGAGCCACTTGGGCGACCCGAAAAAAGATGTTAAAAAAGCTCAGGAAAAGGCAGAGAAAGCCGGAAAAACCTGGACTTCTGAAGATGCAGAGAAATTCATCAACGGAAAGAACCGCATGAAGCCGGTCGTCGAGTATTTCGCAAAAAAACTCGGCAAGGAAGTCACATTCCTGCCAGATGCTCTTGGTCAGAAATCAGCAATCGACGCTCTCCCAGAGGGTGCAGTTGCAATGCTTGAGAATGTCCGCTTCCACAAGGAAGAGACTTCAAAAGATTCAGCAGAACGCGATGTAATGGCAAAAGAGCTTGCTTCTTACGGAGACATCTTCGTAAACGACGCTTTCGGTACAGCGCACCGAGACCAGGCTTCTACAGCTTCAATCGCAAAATTCATGCCGGTTGAAAGCGTTGGCGGCTTCCTCATGGAAAAAGAAGTCAAATATATTCAGCCAATGGTTGAGAACCCGCCAAAACCACAGGTCGCAATCATCGGTGGAGCAAAAGTTTCTTCAAAAATCGCTGTTTTGGAAAGCCTTCTCAAGAACGCTTCTGCCCTCGTTATCGGCGGCGGTATGGCTTACACCTTCCTCAAAGCACAGGGACACAAAGTCGGTATTTCTCTGGTTGAGGACGATTTCATCGACACAGCTAAAAAATTGCTCTCAGACGCTGCTGCTAAAGGCGTTAAAATCGTTCTTCCTGTTGACCATGTCGCAGCAGACAAATTCGACGCAAACGCAACTCCAGTCGCAGTTGACGGCGTAGACATTCCTGACAATCTCATGGCTATGGATGTTGGTCCAAAGACAATCGAGCTTTACAAAGAAGTTCTTTCTACAGCAAAATCAGTTGTATGGAACGGACCGGTGGGCGTATTCGAGTTCGACGCATTCGCAAAGGGAACTGCTACTGTCGCTCAGCTCGTTGCAGACGCTACAGGCCGTGGTGCTATGACAGTCGTTGGCGGCGGTGACTCAGTTGCAGCCGTAAACAAATTCCACCTCGCAGACAAAATGAGCCA
>CAMOEE010000197.1 GCA_946611835.1 uncultured Treponema sp.
TCATTCTACATTTTTCTTGCTTTTTTGAAAACATGCATTAGAATTAATTTTACGAGGACTTTAAGAGTCCTCTCATGAAATGAAAAAAAAGTTTTATATAAACTCAAATACAGAACGCCTATTCTCTTTTGCAAGCACTCTTGTACTTATCCTTGCCCTGAATATCGTAATAGCGAACACTCTCCTTAAAAAAATCCAGTACAATGCGGAATATGATTTTATGCGGCAATGCGACGAGACCATCGAGAATTACGCTTTTCTGATTGACACAAAACTAAAGCAGCTTGAATCCAGGATTGACCTTTTCTACGCAAAAATCGCTTACAAAAATCTGTCAAACGAAAAAATCCGTGAAATTCTGATCGAGGAAAAAGACAACATAAAAGAACCATTCAATATGGTCGCTTATGTTGATATGAAAGGAAACAGCTGGAATGTTCTGGGAAACTATTACGATGTAAACGACCGGAACTATTTTAAAAAGATTATAAGCGGCGAAACAGAATTTTTTGTCAGCAGCATAATTGAATCTAAGGAAGACGGACAGCAATGCCTGGCCTTTGCACGGCCAGTCTACAATGATTCCCGTGAAATCAGCGGCATTCTTATGGCAACAGCTCCGGTGGAAAGTCTTGCTAAATATACAGAAAAATCAGACAAAAGATTCTCAATTCAGGATGCAAACAAAAAGCTGATTCTTCACTACAATCCGAAATGGATAGGCTGGTCTTATTCTCCATGGAAATATAACAGGCAGGTACTGTCAACACCGAATCAGGATTTTCAGGTAATGGAGTCTTCAAGCACGGAAGGTGATTTGGTCTATGTTTTCTACCGGAAAAGCACGGTCGCCCCATGGACAATAGGATATTCAGTTCCACTCGATGATTTTAAGAAGCTCCAGAAAGCCAACAGGTCTTATCAGAATTTTCTGATTGAAGTCATCGTCATCGTGCTCTCGCTTATCTTCCTTCTTGAGATATGGATTCATTCGGTTCTTGAGCGCCATCAGATTCTTTCTACGCATATAGATGCCGTCACTCACCTCTGGATACGCTCCTACTTTGAAAAAGAAGCTAACAAAATGCTCAAAAAAAACACGGACTCCAAATTCATGATGATTGAGTCAGATTTGCGGGGCTTCAAATTCATCAATCAGAAATACGGGGAAGCGATCGCAAATCAGGATCTTTTTCAGTTCTCAAAAATTCTTTACGAGACCTTAAAAAACTACGACGGTATCTTAAGCCGTGGCTACGCCGACCACTTCTACATCTTCATAAGAATTTCTTCGGTTCTGAAGGCAATGCACTTTTTCAAGAACAACCTGGTCACAATAAACGAAGAAATCAAAAAACTTGAGCGTCCATTCACGCCAAAATTCGGAATCGCATTCTACATTCCAAAAAAGATGGAGGCGAACATCACGGCCCAGACCCTGATAAGCCGAGCTCACTTCGCAAAGGACTCCATAAAGGACAATGCCCTTCAGGAATATGCGATTTATGACGAAAAGCTGCTCAAGCGCTCCAGCGAGGAAAACTTCATCGAGACCCACATGGAGAGCGCACTCAAAAACAATGAATTCTTCGTCATGTACCAGCCAAAAATTGACCTTCACACGGACAAGGTCGTCGGTGCGGAGGCTCTGGTTCGCTGGGAAAGCCCCGAACTTGGCTACATGCCTCCTAATTCTTTCATTCCGCTTTTTGAGAGGAACAATTTCGTCGTCAAGCTTGATTTTTATGTCTACGAGCAGGTCTTCAAATTCCTTCACAAGTGCATTCAGGAAGGAAATCCAGTCGTGCCAATCTCGGTAAACATGAGCCGCAACCACGACAAGCCGGACAGGTTCGTGCATGAATTCACAAGCCTCCTGAAAAAATACGAGATTCCGGCAAATCTGGTCGAGGTAGAGCTTTTGGAACGAAGCAGCATGGATAAAAATATCCTGCGTGAGATTACCATCATGCTGCAAAAAGAAGGCTTCCGTGTGGCCATGGATGATTTTGGCTCCGGCGAAAGCTCGCTCAACATGCTCTCAACGATTCCAGTAAATATCCTCAAATTCGACCGTTCCTTTCTCTTTGCGAATGATGCCAAAACCGGCAAGCTCGACGAAACTTCCGAGACCTTCATCGAGACCCTGGTTGACCTTGGCAAAAACCTCAAGAAGGAAACGATTTTCGAGGGCGTAGAGACCGAAGAACAGAGGGATTTTCTGCGAAAAATCAACTGCGATCAGGTCCAGGGCTACTTCTACTCAAAGCCCCTTCGGGAAGAAGAATACATGGAATTCTTGAAAAACCATCGCTAAAAGGTTAAAATAAAATTATGAAACCAACATTATTAGTTTTGGCGGCAGGAATGGGAAGCCGCTATGGTGGCGTCAAACAGATTGATGCAGTAGGAAAGAACGGCGAGTGTCTTTTGGATTTTGCCGCTTATGATGCAAAAAAATGCGGATTTGGAAAAGTTGTTTATATCATCCGAAAAGATATTGAAAAAGATTTCCGTGAGCGTCTTTTTGACAGGGTCGCACGAAACTTCGACGCAGAATATGTTTTCCAGACTCCAACAGCCCTTTTAAGCGAAGATGAGCAGAAGCAGGCTGCAGAGAGAACAAAGCCCTGGGGCACGATTCACGCAGTTCTCTGTGCAAAAGAAGCAATTCACGAGCCTTTTGCCGTAATCAATGCCGACGATTACTACGGTCGCTCAGCATTTGAAACTTTAGGGAAGTATCTTTCTTCTATAAATAATGACTGCACTGAGCACGCCATGGTAGGCTACATCCTCGGAAACACAATGAGCCGTAACGGTTCTGTAAGCCGTGGAGTTGCTCAGACTGAGGGCGGCTACCTCAAGTCAATCGTCGAGAACACAAAAATCTATTATACAGGCGAGCATTTCTCAGGAAACGAAATCGAGTCAGACCTGAACGGCCAGATTGTCAAAATGACAGGCAAAGAGACCGTCAGCATGAACCTTTTCGGCTTCTCTCCAAAAGCATTCGAAGGCTTTGAGGAATACTGGGCAAACTTCAAAAAGACCAGCCTGGCCCTGCCAAAAGCAGAGGCTCTTCTTCCAGTTGCCGCCAGCGACATCATCAAGAATGGCGAGGGCAAAATCAAGGTTTTCACCAGCGACGAAAGCTGGTTCGGTATGACCTATCCTGAAGACAAGCAGGTCGTAAAAGACGAAATCGCCAAGAAAATCGCCTCTGGCTACTACCCTGAAAAATTGTGGGAGAACTAGAAACCACAGATTACACAGATTTCACAGATTATATATCTGACATACGATAATCCTTCAATCAGATTCGAAATATTATCGTAGCTCAAAATTTATAATCTGTGTTCTTCGGTGACATCTGGGGTTAAGTTTTTTGGAGCTTCTATGTTAAAACTTAATCCTATCCGCTCAGAGAAGGTCTGGGGCTATGAGGACTGGATTGCCTCTACTCATGCTGACGGCTGTCAGGGCGAGCTGAAAGAACTTGTAAATGATTATCCCCTTCTCGTTAAGGTCATTCAGGCCAATGATACCCTTTCCGTGCAGGTGCATCCTGACGATGAGGACGCGAAGAGGCTTGAAGGCGAGAATTGCCGGGGCAAGACTGAGTGCTGGTATGTCCTTAATGCTGATGAAGGAGCCAGCCTTGTTTACGGCCTTAAAGGAAATCCTTCAAAAGAAGAAATCCGCTCTGCAATTAAGGAAAATAGCCTGGAAAAGCTTTTGGACCGGGTTCAGGTCAAAAAAGGCGACTTTATTTTCATTCCGTCGGGTACGGTTCACGCAATCGGCGGTGGATTAAGGCTCCTTGAAGTCCAGCAGAGCTGCAACATCACCTACAGGCTCTATGACTGGGGCCGGCCGCGGGAAGTCCACATTGAAAAGGGCGTTGAGGTCATCAAGAACGAAAAAAAACAGAAGATTGCACCTCTTGGTGAAGAATTCAGCTGCAAGTATTTTTCGCTCAAAAAAGAGCCTTTAAAAGGCGGATATTCATTTTTGGTATCACCTGCCTCAAAATTGCCGGAACTAATTTTTATTTCTGAAGGAGAGGGCACAATCCGCTCAACAGCCAGGGACGGCTCAAAGACAGAAAGCTCTTTCAAGGTAGAAGAAATCTTTGCCCTGCTTCCCGGCGAGAAGATTACGCTGGAAGGCAAAGGCGAAGTAGTAAGAATAATTTCTAATTCGTAATTCGAAGTGAGGAATTCGGAATTACGAGGCTGGGCATTGCTTCGCTCGTCCCGTGGTTTTCGGCTTAACGCTTAAGTTTTAAGCAAATGCTCCGCCGGGATTGGAAGCCCTTTAGTTGCGGAGCGACCGACGGGAGCGCAGCAATGAGCGTGAGCGAAGGCTGGAAAGCCCGTAGCAAGAAAAAGCGCGCCATAAAAAATTTTCAACTTTCAACTTTCAACTTTCAATTTTCAACTTTCCGTTTTCCGTTTTCCAATTGCTCATTTCTTTGTTTTTCACTAAAATATAGGAACTCTTTACATAGAAACAGAGGTTAAAAATGTTAGAATTGCGCGGTGCATTTACAGCTATGATCACACCGATGAATCAGGATGGTTCGGTGGATTACGAAGGTTTCAGAAAGAATGTTATCTTCCAGCTTGAGC
>CAMOEE010000198.1 GCA_946611835.1 uncultured Treponema sp.
CGACAATAAAACAATCCGCCGTGTTGTAGAGCTGCTGAAAAATATTGCCCAAAAAGAGCGGGAACGCAAAAATAATTATATGAGACAGGGCTCTTCCCCGTGTCATATCGATAACATGGGGAGTTTTACAAAGAAATTTCATATTCATAATGCAAGGTATTTTCCATTCCCCAATTTTGCGATATGTATATCCTCTTTTACAAATTTTGCCTAATACAAATTTCCTATATCAGCTATAAAATTTTTCGATAACTAAAGAAATTGACACACCTAAGCTAAAAAACTAGGATGACCTCATGGCAAAAAGTGAAAAAAAGATGAAAATCATCTACTCGGTCAAGAACGGGCTATATCTGAACATTACAAACCGATGCCCTTGCGCATGCACATTCTGTATCCGTCAAAAAAACGAAAAATTCTATTTGGAAGATTCTTTATGGCTGGAGCATGAGCCGACTTTTGATGAGGTTAAAACCGCCCTGCTTTCTGAGGATTTATCAAAATACGGCGAATTTGTATTCTGCGGATTTGGGGAGCCAACCGAAGCACTGGATGTTCTTTTAGAGACTGCCCGATTCCTTAAAATCCAGACTCAAAAGCCAATACGAATCAACACGAACGGACTGGGAAACCTGATTCACAAAAAAGACATCACTCCACTTTTTGAAGGACTTATCGACTCAATCTCAATAAGTCTAAATTCAAGCGACCCCAAGATTTACATGGAGAGATGCCGTCCAAGTTTCGGGGAAAATGCGTATTCTTCAATGCTTGCTTTCGCCAGAAATGCCGTAAAATATGTTCCGAATGTGACTATGACCACGGTTTCAACGACAATCACGCACGAAGATGAAGAAAACTGCCGTGAACTGTGCAGAAAAATCGGGGCGAATTACAGAATCAGAGAAATAATCGAATAAATCAAAGTTTTCTTAGCACAAAAATCCGGCTATATTAAGGATTCTGCGTATTGCTTCGATGTAACTCAGGCTGATTTCGTCCATTTTTAGTCCGTTTTTTGTGATGTAACCAAGCTCAAAGCTGTGGCTCTGGCCGTCATCGGGATTCTGGAGCGGAACAAGAACAAAATCCTCGTTGGTCTCTTCTGCAAAAACCCCCGAAAGAAATGTGTAGCCGTCAAGAGTTTTGAGAAGATTCAGCTCTGTGGAACGGTCAGCAACCGTAATCGCCTTATCCAGACCATAGCGTTCAATTACATCTTCCGGGAAAAAAGATTTTACATCATCAGTATCAAAAGTCACGAAACGGTAAGCCGAAAGCTCATCAAGCGAAACTGATTCCTTTTTTGCCAGCGGATGTTTTTCATGAAGATAGACAAAGGCATTACATTCAGTCAGATGATGAAAGTCAAGATTATTGGATTTGAGACTTTTTGAAATGGAATCACGGTTGGAATCGCTCAGATACAAAATTCCTATCTCACTTTTTCCCAGAGCCACATCAGCAATCACAAGAGAGGCTTTTCTTTCACAAAAGGAAAAATCGTACTCTTCATCAGAGAAATCTTTTACAATCTCCACAAATGCCTTTCGTGCAAAAGCATAATACAAAGCAGAGACCGAAAATCTTTTCTTCTCCGCCCCCGTGAATTTTTTGAGAAATCTTTCGTAATGAGCGTAAAAATCCCTTGCATCACGGATAAAATTTACCCCCCGCTCAGTCACTTTTACCCCCCGGGCAGTACGGTTGAAAATCTGGAAGCCCAGTTCATCTTCCGCATCATGCACAGAGGCTGAGAGTGATGGCTGCGAAACAAAAAGCTTTTCCGAAGCCTTGTTGAGCGAAGGGGAATCCGCAACACCAAGAATATATTTTATTTGCTGGAGTGTCATTCCTCAAACAAATCAGTACTCAGATAGCGCAATCCTGTGTCTGGGAACACAACGACGATATTCTTGCCCGCAAATTCTTCTCTCTGGGCGAGTTTTGTTGCTCCCCAGAGGGCGGCTCCACTCGAATTTCCTACGAGAAGGCCGTCAGTCTTTGCGACAGTTCGGGCGGCTTCAAAAGCACCGTTCGTATCTGCAACAAAAAATTCGTCATAGATTCCGGATTTAACCTCGCCGTTTTCTTTGAGGCTCAAAGGAACACGGTCAACAGGAACATCCGTAAAATTATGGATTCCGGTGAGTTTTTTGTCGTCCTCAGTCGGCTCCACCGCAAAAATCTTCACATCTTTTGTCTGTTCGTGAATATAATCGCTGATTCCACGGAGAGTTCCCGCAGTTCCAACGCTAGCGACGAGGGCTGCAAAATCGCCTTCGGTATCTTCCCAGATTTCACGGCCGGTCGTGTCGTGGTGGGCGGCCGGATTCAAGGGGTTAATCATCTGGTCAACGAAGTAGATGTCATCTCCCGCCGCCTGACGGTCACGAATATGCTGTTTGAGGATATTTGTCGCCGCCACAAAGTCATTATTTGTGGCTTTGAGTGCATCCTTAAGCTCGGGAACATCACCGATTTTTGTAACATTTGCCCCGAACGCCTTCATCACCTGCAATCGTTCACGGCTCACCCCTTCCTGAAGATAAATCTGAACTTTATAGCCCTTCATCGCACCGATTGCACTCACGGCGATTCCCGTGTTTCCGCTCGTGTATTCGATTAAGGTCGTTTTTCCAGGAATGATTTTTCCTTCTTTTTCTGCCTGCTCGATGATTCTCAGAACGATTCGGTCTTTGATTGAGCCGATCGGGTTAAAATACTCGACTTTTGCGAGAATATGAGCCTTCAAGCCCAGCTTTTTTTCGTATCCGTGCAGGCGGACAAGCGGTGTATGTCCGACAAGCTCGGTCAATGATTCATATATTTTTGCCATTGTAATACCTCGTTTATTTTTTGCTTACCGCGGTTCAGGCGCAGCCTTCACCGAGACTCGCTAAAAACAGTCCACTGGACTGTTTTTTTAACGCTCCCTACCTATTTCTTGCTTTCAGGATTGATGAACTTTTCGTTGCTCTGCTCGTACCACCATTTTGTGTAGGGAAGCTTGATTCTGGCGGCAAGGTTTTTCTCGAATGAACGGTTTGTTACCGTGTCACGAATCAGTTTTGCAAAGCTCAGCGTTCCCTCATAGCCAAAGACCGTATACTCATCAGCAACGAAGACTGCGGCATAGCCCTGCTTGATTGCCCAGACGGTCGTTCCCGGGTGACGGCTGAAGTACACATCAGGCTTGTAGCGGTTGAGGATGTTCAAAACCTCGTAGTTCTGCTGGTCGGCGACGGCAACTTTCATGTCCTTCGGGCTTGTTTTGAGCAGATGCTCCAGAGCCGGCGGAACTTCTCCGTTGTCGTACTTGTAGTCGTAGTGCCATGCGAGGGCATAATCGATTGTCATGCCGAATTCCTGCAGAACGCGGGCAATTTCGTAAGTGAAGCCCGGTCCCATACCGATTACGGCACGCAGTCCACGAAGCGGCTTGATTGCTTCTTCAATCTGCGGAATGTAAATCTCGCGCTGCTTTTTAATGTAGGCTTCAACCTGCTCTTCACGGCCGATTGCCTTACCGATTCCACGGAGCCATGTTTCAAATCCTGTAACGCCGGAATGGTTGATAGTGCGCACATACGGAACGCCGTAAGTCTCTTCAAGAGCGTTTCCGAGGTAAGTTCCCAAAGTTCCACAAATACAGACCGTTGCCAGAGCTTCGCTCAAATGTGAAAGCTCTTCGATTGTCGAGTTACAGTAAAGGAACTGCGGTTCAGCGTCAAAAACTTCGTTGAAAATCTTCGTAATCTGAGGGCGTGCGCTCTCATAGAAGTTCTTGATATTGATGATTCTTCTCTTTTCTTTCGGCGGTTTTACAATTCCCTGCAAAACTGCGTGGTCGGAAATATCAAAACCACTTGCCCAGATTCGGCTCTTGAAGCCTTCGCAGTGAACCGGGATAACCGGAATCGGAAGTTCTTCGTTGATTTCGTCTGCCAAGCCGTCAACATCCTCACCGATAACGCCCGAAACGCATGAAGTCGAGATGAAAATTGCGTCCGGCTTGTAAGTGTTGTATGTGTGCTCGACGATTTTTCGAAGGTCGTTCATCGCACCAAAGACCGTGTCCTTTTCGTTCAAGTCCGTGCAGACAAAGACTGAGTTCGTCGTTTTGTTGATTCTGGCTGCAATCTGACCGAATTTAACATTGTCATTTGAAGCCATTGCGGTACATCCGGCAGGCGCATGGTACACGACTGCGACATTGCGGATTGCGGCAAGGGCGTTCAATGCACAACCCGAAAGACAAGAGCTTGACTGTGAGAAGCATCGCTCGCGGTTTTTGAGTGAGCCACATTCTGAGCGGTAGACGAGCGTTTCAAGGTCTCCGGTAAAGCCCGTGATTGAGCCAAGTCGGTTTTCACGAACGGCCAAGTTAGCGTTTTTAAAATTATATGGCATTGTCCTGTCTCCTAAAGTTTAAGTTTGCTCATTGCAGCTGAGAAAATCTGCTCAAGCAGATGAAGTCCGCCTGAGTAGCCTGCGATGTGGTCGTTGATTACGAGCTTTTCGAGCATCGGGTAGCTTACATTCACATAGTGAGCGCCGATTTCTGCGGCAAGCTTTTTCTCCCAGTTTGAGCCGATGATAAGCGGAGTGCCCGCAAAGTCAGTCTTTT
>CAMOEE010000199.1 GCA_946611835.1 uncultured Treponema sp.
CTGGAATGGGGATGTAGGATTTTCTGATGACTGCAATTGATGAGCTCACCGACTCCTTTTCAAGGCTTCCTGGAATCGGCAAAAAATCGGCGGGCAGACTTGTAAATTATATTCTCAAGGCTGATTCAGCATGGATTTCTCGTTTTGCAAATCAGCTTGCAACACTTCAGGATAAGATTCATGCCTGCTCTGTCTGCGGTGCGTGGACCGAAAGCGACCCCTGCCCCATCTGCTCGAACCCAATGCGGGACCAGAGCATAATCTGCGTTGTCGAACAGCCCCAGGATGTCGCTACTATCGAAAGCTCCCATGAGTTCTCCGGGCTTTTTCATGTCCTTGGCGGCGTAATTGCCCCACTGGAAGGAATAGGCCCTGACCAGCTCAGAATTGCCCAGCTTCTGGAGCGCGTTCGTTCAGGCCAGGTCAAAGAAGTAATTATCGCAACTAATCCAACAGTCGAAGGCGACACGACGGCCCTCTACATCCATCGGCTTTTGTCAGAAATTGAAGGCTTGACGGTCACCCGTTTGGCAAGCGGTCTCCCGGTAGGCGGAGATTTGGAATACGCAGACAGGCTCACGCTGGCAAGAAGTTTCCGTGGAAGAATGAAGTTCTAACAGGTAGCAGTTAGCAGTGAGCAATTAGCAGTTATTCTTTACCTCGCTTCACACTGCTAACTCCTAACTCCTAACTCCTACTTCCTAACTTTATAGCACACCGAGCATCCCGTAATCATCACATGCTTTTTTCCTTCCGTGCGGTTGAAGAGACGGGCTATCAGCTCTCCGTCCAGGGGGACTTCTTTTCCGCAGACAGGACAGCTTCTTTTTACTCCTGGCTCGGGTCGGGGGTAACAGTGAGGGCAGCCGTGAACGGTCATTCTCTGGTCTGCCGTAGTCATGGGCCGGTAAATCCGGGAGAACATATCCTCATTTTTGGCCAGCGGACTTGAGCAGAGGGGGCAGCGCACAAATTCAGTCTTTCCGTTCTCATCTTTTTGTGTGCGCAAATTCGATTCTTTTCTATTATTTTTTGATTCAACTTTCTTGAATTTTAAATAGAGCATCAGCATAAAAATGATAATCACTGAAGCAAGGAAAAGAAAAAAGATATCCATAAATAAATTATCGGTTTTTTAACAAGAAGAATGTATGGATTGTTCAAAAAAAACGGAATTGTTAAAAAAGATGTTTTAAAATTCATGTAACCTCTAGTATAATATTTAAGTTACTTATTTAAAAATAATTACGGAGATGATTTTGAATTCAATGAGCCAAAGGCGTCTGAGCGATATAAACTTCGTTATCGACAAGGACCTCAATGTCAAAGAGGCAAACCGCTCATTCCTACGCCTTATTCACAAGACAGACTGCAATATTAACATCTCTTGCATAATCGAATCTTATGACATTCGGAATTTAAAATTCTTTCTTGAGAATTTCGACGATTCAAAACCAAAGCAGAATTTCATTGCCTCAATCAAACCTTGCGGCAATTATATCTCCTGCATTCTGACCATCACAAAAAAAGGCGAACTTTTCGATGTCATTCTTGAGGAACTTTCTTATTCACGCCAGCTTTTGGATAAAGCCCTTCTCGAAAGCCGGGAACTCACTGCACTCACCCAGAATTTTGACGCCTACTATTTCACTTACGACGGCCAGAAATTCATTTTCAAAAATACAAAAGATCTCAACACAATTTTTTACGGCTCCAAAGAAGATTTCAAAGAATGTCTCACAAACACTTTTAAAATCAATCTTTTGCATGATGACACAAAAGCCCAGCTGGATTCAATGCTTGATAACATCGAAAACTTTGTCTCGAACAAGTATTATAAATTTCTCCAGACCGACGGCAATATATTTACGATTCACACGCTCAAGACCAGCACCCGCTCAACTTCTCTGATAGTCGCAGCCGTTAACCTGAACAAAACAAACAGTCCTGTGCTCAATACTTACGCCGAAAGCCGGGACGGACTCACAGGTCTCTACAACAAAAAAGCCATAACGGAAATGGCTGTCAAAAAAATTAACGATGAAAAATCTCCCTGCACGCTTATAATCCTCGATGCTGACAAATTCAAGGAATGCAACGACTCTTACGGTCACATTTTCGGCGACAGGGTTCTGGTAACAATCGCAAGTTGTATAACCGACGCAATCAAGGGCAAGGGAATTGCAGGCCGAATCGGTGGTGACGAATTCCTGATTCTTCTTGACCTCACCGAAGAAGACGACATCCGGAACATCACACGGAATATCCGGGCCGGAATCCAATGGAACATCACTAACATCGAACCTGGCAGCCAGGTCACCTGCTCAATGGGTATAGCCCGCTTTCCTCTGCATGCAAAGAATTACGAAGAGCTTTTTGAAGTAGCTGACAAATCCCTTTACATAGCGAAATATCGCGGCCGAAACTGCTACATCATTTACAAGCCGGAAATCCATGACAAAATCATCATGGAAAACAAGCAGGTCGATAGCAGAATCACAAATGGAAAATTCTACAATGACAATGTAAACGAAAAAATTGAGATTCTGAACTCTCTGGCAAAAATCAGCAAAGACGACAAAGATTCAATCAAAAATCTTCTCGAACTTCTCAGACTTCACCTTCAGCTTTCAAAAATCACCGTCTACGACAAAAATTTTGAAGTCCTTTACATGGTCGGCCTGGATGCAAAAGAAATCCGGAGCCAGTATATCAACAGCCACAAAAATCATTATTTTACAATTTTCAACGAATACGATTTCCTTCACCTCAACAACACAAATGTGCTCGGCTCAATCGACAGCGAGCGATACGACATGTACAGAAGCGCCAACATCGCATCAATTCTCGAAGTCCTTTTCAGGGATGAGGGCAAGAATCCCCGCCTTATGATTTGCTTCGACCTCTACAAACCTGGCCGCTCATTCGTGCGTGATGAAGTTTCATTCGCCCTCATGGTGGCTAGAAAACTTTCTGAAATTCTGTAAAATATACAGATATGAAAGTTTTAGTAATCGGAAGCGGCGGCCGTGAGCATACAATCGCATGGCGTCTTGCCCAGTCAAATCTCATTTCAGAAGTAATTTGCGTTCCCGGAAACGGCGGAACAGCAACAGAATCAAAATGCAAAAATATTGACCCGAAAGAAAATGCTGACTTGCAGTTTTTGTCTTTCAATGATGTCGCAGTCACTGTCGCAAAAAAAGAAAAAGTTGATTTTGCGGTAATCGGCCCGGAAGATCCTCTCGCAGAAGGAATTGCCGATGCCCTCTGGAATGCAGGAATTCCAACTGTCGGTCCAAAGGCACAGGGAGCCGCCCTCGAAGCTTCAAAAGATTTGTCGAAAGTATTCATGAAAAAATATGGTGTCGCATGTGCAGCATCAGAAACTTTCACCGAAAAAGAAGCCGCTCTGGCCTATGTAAGGGAAAAGGGTGCGCCAATCGTCGTTAAGGCTGACGGTCTTGCCGCCGGAAAAGGCGTAGTTGTCGCAAAAAGCCTGGAAGAAGCCGAAAAAGCCGTTAAGGATTTAATGGACGGAAACGCTGTCGGAGAAGCCGGCAAAAAACTCGTCATCGAAGAATACTTGCAGGGCGTTGAGATTTCGGTTCTCGCCGCAGTCAGCGTAACGCCGGAGACTGCCGCAAACGGAAAAGCCTGCATCAAGGCATTCTTGCCTGCCCGTGACCACAAAAGGCTCATGGAAGGTGCTCAGGGCCCGAACACAGGCGGAATGGGTGCCGTTTGTCCTCTCGAAGATGTCACCGCTGAGACAATGGCTCAGTTTGAGAAGAACATCCTCCAGCCGACCCTCAAAGGCCTTGTCGCTGAAAAAATGGACTACCGCGGCTTCATCTTCTTTGGCCTCATGATTACAAAAGACGGCCCAAAAGCCTTGGAATACAATGTCCGGCTTGGCGACCCAGAGACACAGGCCGTCCTCCCAATGATGGACTTCGATTTCGCCGAGCTTTGTCAGGCAATCATGAACGGGACTTTGGATTCATTTGAAATGAAATGGAAAAGCGGATTCCAGGTGGCTCCAGTCGCAGTAAGTGGCGGATACCCGCTTAAATACGCAAAGGGCAAGGTAATCACTATTGCAGATCCGGTAATTTCTCACGCCGGAGCAAAAATTTTCATAGCCGGAGCTGTAAAAGACCGTCGCTCAGAAGGCCAGCCACTGGTCACAAGTGGAGGCCGGGTGCTTGCATGTTCAGCTCACGGAGAGACTTTCCGTGAAGCATGGGGCAAAGCCTACGAGGCAATGTGCGGCGTTCAGTTTGAAGGAATGTTCTACCGCCGTGACATCGGCCTGCCAGGTGCGGCGGAGAGTAATTAGGAATTAGGAATTAGGAATGAGGAATGAGTAATTAAAAATTGGGGGCTACCCGCCTGCGGCGGGTCGGGTGTTCCGTGGCTCGCTAACGCTCGGTGCTGACGCACTGGCTTCGCCACCACTACATACCCTAGCCCTCTAAGCTCGCAAAGTAGCCCGCATTCAAACGAGAACAATAACGCTCGTTCTCGATGCGGGCATTTTTTTTACACTCTAAACAGAAGGTCGCTGTAGCTTGGATACGGCTTGTATTTTTCGCCCAGGATTGGCTCGATTGCGTCTGCTACG
>CAMOEE010000200.1 GCA_946611835.1 uncultured Treponema sp.
GCCGATGCGCCCAATTTCTAACTCCTAACTTCTAATTGCTAATTTTTACTAACTCCGGGTGGTACTCAAAGTGCATGTTGTCGAAGATTATCCAGTAACCGCCCCAGATAAAGCCCTCGCTTTCGAAGAGTTTCCGGATTTCAGCGGGGGGCATCCATCGTTTTTCCAGCGGCACCAGCATCCATTTGTCACCGCTGCGTTCTTTTTCCCAGCCCCAGTATATTGCCCGGCCGTTCAGTCTTTTTGGCAGCAGGTCGATTGCGATTCCGTATGAGTGGAAGGATTTTCGTGAGGTTTCGGCGATTTCCCGCCAGTGGTAGGCGTCTGCGGATTTCAGGGCAGAGAGAAAGACTTTTATTTCGGGATTGTTTTTTTTAGCCAGGATTTTCTTTTCGACATTTTTTATCGGGTCATAGATTCGCTCGTGAATCCGTGTTTTTTTGCCAAGGAAAGTCGTGCGAATTATGTGCTCTTCGATAATTCTTTGGGATTGAGCCGAATAGAGCCAGTCAAAGAAGAACATTGGTGTACCGCCGCTGTTTTTGCGGTTTTCAGATGAACTGAAATTCTTTATGCGGTCAATTTCTTCCGGTGTGAAGGTCTTTGGATCCCGGAGTTTATTTTCATAATTATATTGAAGAATCCAGTAATTTTCTTTATTGGGGAGCTCTTCTTTTGGCAAAAGCCTTCCGCCCGCCCAATAGAGTGTCACACTTTTCTGACCTTTTGGCTTTTTCGTGCGCTCAAAAAACAAGTCTGCTGTCATGTCGATTTTCCAGTCAAACAGTTTGTCGTCAAAAAATACTGTATATTTGATGTCAGGGTAAAATTTAAAAAAAGTCTTGATTTCTCCCGGAATAAACTGATTAGCCAAAAATTGCGGTCGCTTTGGATTTTGGGCGAAGAGGGGGAGAAGGAGAAAGATTAAGAGCGAAGAAAACACTTTTTTCATCAATAAAGAAATTATAGCATGAAATTTCATTCTGGAGAGAAAAAATGAAAAAAGAGATTGATGCCTTAGCTTTCCGAAGCTGAATTTTACTTTGCGAAAATCTTTTTTACGCAGGCCTTGAACTGATTTCCCCGGTCAAATTCATTCTTGAACATGCCGAAGCTGGTTGCTCCCGGAGAGAAGACCACAATCTGCGTGTCGCTTGACTTTGAGTCCAAATCTGCTTTGAGGGCAAGAAGCAGTTCTTCAAGGGAGTTGAAGGGGCCTTTATAGGCGATTTTTTTTGCATTGAAGTCAGAAATCATTTTATCGGTGGCGCTTCCTGCAAGGAGATAGACAGCTTTTGGAATTATGTTCTTGCCGTTGTCCGAGATTCCGTTGGCGACCGGGCTTAAATCAAGGCCCTTGTCAGTGCCGCCTGTAAGGAAAATCACCGGCTTTCCGAATGCCTGTGTGGCTTCGGCTGCGGCTTCGGGCACTGTTGCGGCTGAGTCGTTGTAGAAGCGGTAAGTTGTCCCTCCGATTTTGCACTCATGGAAGAATTCAAGGCGATGCTCAATTCCGTTCCAGCGGCCCAGAACTTCGATGATTCGTTCGGGGGAAACTCCCATGATTCTGAGTACGAGGGCAGCGTTGAGGACATTCGACCTCATGTGTTTTCCCGGAACAATCAGGTCTTTCAGGACAGTTTCTGTCGTTTTTTCGTAATCCTGGGGGAGAGTGTCGAGGATTTTTGTTGAGAGGCGGGCAAATCCCCTGCCCTTTTTGTCCTGCCAGACTCCAAGCACGCCTTCTGGCAGCTGTTTTTTGCTGTAGCGGAGGATTGTCGCCTTACATTCTTTTGCAAAAATGTCGCCCCAGTTGTCGATTAAAGTGCCGCCGTCGGCCGCAGGGTCAGAGTCGAAGTCGAAGATTGCGAAATCTTTTTTGGTCTGGTCGGCGTAAATGAGTTTTTTGTCGTTTACATAGGCCAGCATTGAGTGATAGAAATTCTGATGGTCAGGAATGATTTTTGTTATGATAGAAACTTTTGGCTTCAAGAGCTTTCGGCCGCGAAGGTCGGCAAGCTGCCAGCTGGAAAGTTCAAGCACGACAGGGGTTGTTGAATCTGTCTGGTCAAGAAAAGTGAGCGGCGAAACCGTGATGTTTCCGCCCAAAAAAGCACTGAAGCCTGAAGCCTTTAGGCCATAGTAGATTGCGCTTACGGTTGAGGATTTTCCTTTGCTTCCTGTAACGGCAATAATCGGAGCCTTGCTGAATGCCAAAAAGAGCGAAATGTCTGTTTCGATTGCCTTTGCAGCTGCGAGATATTTGTTTCCGTCGTATTTTACGCCCGGATTTTTGATTACGCAGTCGGCCTCTTCAAAATCTTCGATGCGGTGCTCGCCCAGACGGTAAGTGAGCCTGCTTTTGTCCAGGCTTGTGTCGTTGTTGAGCGAATCGACCGTGGTTTGTAAGTCAGATTCGGATTTCATGTCAGTTGCGATAACGTAAGCTCCGTGATTCAAAAGGAAGCGCACGGAAGCCTCACCGCCGCCGTTCAGCCACAATCCCATGACAACGACTTTTTTGTCTCGGATGTCATCGAGTGATTTGAAAAAACAGCCCTCCGGGTAAAAGTGCGGAACTGGTGGAAGCGGTTCGTGTGCGTCTGACATAAAAATTCTCCTTTAAAAACTCCGCGTTAGCGTGATGTTTGCAAATTTCTTGTTTTCTTGAAGCGTGCGATTGCCTCGTCAATCAAAAGATTGGTGAGGCTGGTAAAATCAAGCCCGAAAGCCCCGCACATTTTTGGGAACATACTGATTTGAGTGAAGCCCGGCATTGTGTTGATTTCGTTGAGGTAGAGCTTGTTTGTGTCCTTGTCGATGAAGAAATCTACGCGGCTCAGACCTGCCAGATCAAGGGCTGCAAAGGCTTTTTTTGCCAGAGTTCGGACTTCTTCGAGTTTTTCTTCTGGAAGATTTGCCGGAATCAGTAAATCTGCTCCGTCCGGGTCGTTGTATTTTGCATCGTAGTCGTAGAAGTCGTGTTTTGGTGCAATTTCGCCGGGGCCGTAAGCTGTGAGCTTTTCTGCCGGGCAAGAATCATCGTCAATAGTCGGGTTTCCTGTGACAGAGCACTCGATTTCGCGTGCATTTACAGCCTTTTCAATCAAAATCTTGTCATCCCACAAGAAAGCTTCGATGATTGCGCCGTTGAGATGTGCCAAATCCTTTGCGAGTGTTGCGCCGTCTGAGCTGCCCGCTGCGCAAGGTTTTACGAAAAGCGGGAAGCCGAGCTCTTTTTGTGCTCTTTCAAGAATTGTGTCGTATCCGTTTGCTGTGGCTAAATCTGAGCGGCGGACACAAATCCCTGGGACGACAGGAATTCCTGCCTGAGCGAGAGCTACTTTTGTCTTTTCCTTGTCCATTGTGATTGCGCTTCCGAGAGTGGTGCAGCCAACGTAAGGAACATCGACCATTTCAAAAAGCCCCTGAATCGTGCCGTCTTCGCCGAATGGTCCGTGCAAAACAGGGAAAATTACGTCGCTCGAAAGGATTTTGCTTCCAGCGCGGAAAGTTCTTTTTGAGCCACCGCCAGGAATTACACTGACTTCCTGAGATTCGTCTTCGATGATTTTGAAAGAAGCTTTTGAATCAGCTTTGATTCGTTCAAATTCGCTTTGTGGCTGCAAGAACCATCTTCCGTCTTTTGTGATTGCAATAAGCTGAACCGTGTTTTTTGAATCGATATTTCGTGTGACCGCTGCGGCTGAAACCAAAGAAATTTCATGCTCGCCTGATTTTCCACCATAAATTACTGTAACTGTCATAATTCCATCCGAATTTTTAAAATCAGATAAATTATAACAGTTTGACAGAATTTTTGATAGTGATTTACATAAGCAAACGTATTATAAAGTATTTCCTGTTAAAATGGCTTCCAGCCGTTTCGCTCCTTTGCGCCATTTCAATATCAAAGCAATTATAATATGTTTACTCAGATGATTTACCAGCGTTCAAAGAACAATCCTGCCAGAGGTGAAAGAACAATCATGATGCACGAGAATGTGAACGATTCTACGGAAATCAAAGTTGCTCTCTGCTCGGATGGGAACATATCCTGAAGACGTGCATTTGTCCGAACTTGGAGCGCATCGTCTGCAAGGGAGGCCAGAAATCCGCCCAAAGTCATAAGGACATAAAGACCGGAATGTTCAAGCGCAATTCCCGAAAGAATTATAATGGTAGAAAGTGCAAAAACCGTGCGATAACGGAAATTCTTTGCATAAAGAATTATTTTCGCACCGATAACACCGCCAGCCTGCAGTACAAGAAGTGCAATTCCGAGTGCCCAATTTGGAATTCCTGCCATCGGAAGCTTTGCCTGCAAGAAGAACAAAAGCAGAATGTCCATCGCACCCACAAAGGAATTGATGAACATCATCGCGAGTGCTTTGCGTGCATCTTTAAGAAAAAGAAGACTCTGCTTAAAGCACTTGCAAATTTCCTTCCATATATAGAATTCTTTTGCAGGCTCTTCAATCCGTACTTCAACAAGACCTGCGAGCAGGAAAAGCTGAATGAAAGACGCAAGAACACCAGTTGAATAGGCGATTTTGTAGCCCAGAACCAGAGCAAAACCTGCGGTCAAAGTCGAAAG
>CAMOEE010000201.1 GCA_946611835.1 uncultured Treponema sp.
TTTCTTTGAGCCAGGGGATAATGACCGTTGTGTCCAATCCACCAGAATAAGCAAGTACAACCTTTTCTTTTGCCATAAAATGCCTCTCTATGCAAAAATATGCATTAAAATTGAATATTTATACAATAATATTAGCGATTTGTGAAATAATATGCAAGCGATATGCAAAAGGAGAATACTCTCTCACACTAATTCAATAAGCTCCGGCACGCAGCCAAGAATCTTTTCTTTTGGAATCGTATTGAAGATTTTGACAAGCTCTGCGTCCAGCTGACTTCCCGCCACCTCGTTGATAATTTTCATCGCAGTCTCGTGGCTCATAGGCTCTTTGTAGGAACGGCGCATGGTGATTGCAGAATATGTGTCGCAGATTGAGATTATTTTCGCAGGTAGGGGAATTTGCTCCGCCGTCAATCCGTAATAGCCCTTTCCGTCAATACGCTCGTGATGATACAAAATCCATGGCATTATATTGTCAAAAGAGTGTATGGGCGACATGAATTTTACGCCGAGACTGGGATGCTCTTTCATCACCTTCCATTCCTCATCATCCAGCTTGCCCGGCTTATTCAGCACTTTTTCGGGGATTCCAAGCTTTCCAACATCGTGCATGAGGGCGGCATATTCAAGGCTCAGGGCATTTATGGAAGAACGCATTTCAGAGGGAAGATATTTATAGAAGAGCATGGTGAGATTCTGTACATAACGGCTGTGGCCGTTTAAGTTCGGGTCCCGTGACTCAATCATGCCGACCAGAGTTTCTGTCATGGAAAGGCAGTTGTCCTTTACGGTAAAGACAAGGCGGAAAAGCAGAGTGAGGATAATAGCGACAAAAATGCTTCCCCCGAAAAGCACGCCCGCCATCATCAAATCAGGCTTGCTGAAAAATCCGATGAAAATGTATCCGCCGAGGAAAAATATAAGCAGAATGAGGGCGAAAATCTTCAGAAATGACACATAGCTTTTGCCGCCAGTTAAGACATCCTTCAAACTCAATGAAAAGCGGATATAACGAGCAATATTTGTGACCATTATGAGAACACCGCAAGCAATCATTGAATAAATAAGAATAGGCATAAATAAAATTATAACGCAGAAGTCAGAATATTGATAGTAGCAGGAGACTAGCCAAAAATCTCTCTTTTGTGCAGATGCCCCAATTCATGGACGGCGGCGAGGATTCCAAAGCCAGCGTGATTCTTCATAAAATCTTTCAAATCGATGGAAAAACGGTTCATGGAAAAGTGCTGGAAGACAAAAACCTTCTCCCAAGACTGACTCTCGCCGTAAGATTTTTTCAGCTCGTCCCTGTATTCAAGGAAAAGCCCCTTCCCTTTAAGCTCAGCATAGCCCACAAGCCACAGCTCAGGAGTGATTTCATCCTGGCCTGCCGCCTCGCACAAGTCAGAATGAAGACGAGCCGTTTTTTCGGCCATGTAAATCTGGCTTTCTGAGATGATTTTCTGGATTATTTTTCCTCCGTTTTTTAAGAGATATTTGAGATGATTGGTTTTGGCCGTATGAATCGGGGTTTTGTTCAGTATAATTGCGTTTTTGCGGAAGTCAGTCTGAAATTCCGGGTTTTTCGCAAAGAAACCTGCGGCAATCTTACCGCTCTGACCGACTAGATACTTTCTGTTTGAAGAACGCTGCTCATCTTTCCCGGGATTGTCACCAATGACGATGAGGCGGATTTCACTCTGCTCAGTAAGCTCGTCAAGGGCGGTGTTGTAAACAACCGGAGTCTCAAGTGGATATTCGGGCGTATTCTTTAAGCGGGCTGCGATTTGCAAAGGACTAAGAAGGGCGCCGTATTTTTGGTTAAGGCTGTCGCAGTAAGTGCGGAAATCATCTCTGAAAGCGGAAAAAATCTGGAATTGGCTTGGTGTCATGGGGATAGTATAAACGGAAAATGGAAAGTTGAAAACGGAAAAACGACCTGCAATTTTTTATAAAACCACAAAAGCCCCTTCACCCTTTCTTATCAAAAATGCCCCGGTACATCAAAAATCCGGCCAGCGTGGTCAGGCTTTCCGTAATGGGGAATGTGAGCCAGAAGAAATCAAGGCCGAACCTTGAAAAAATCCAGCCCAGGGGAACAAAGAGAGCGACCGTCCTGATAATCGTCAGAAGAGAACTCTTAAGCGGGAGGGAAAGGGCCTGAAAAACGACGGGAAACATAAGGGAAGTAACCATGGGAAGAAAACTGACGCCGATAAAATGAAAGCCCCAGCTGCCGATTTTTATGACTTCTTCATCGCTTGTAAAAAAGCGGAACATAGGACCTGGAATAAGCTCGAAGCAGAGGGTTCCCACAGCCATGAGGGAAAGGCCGAAGATGATTGAGTCCCGGACGATTCTTTTGCAGCGGTCAAAATTCTCTGCCCCGAAATTGAAGCTCAAAATCGGAACGACACAAGTCTGCATGGCTCCAAGAGGAATGAAAAAGAAAGTCTGCCACTTGTAGTAAAGGCCCAGTGCCGTAACAGCCGCATCAGAAAAACCTTCCAGAATCAGGTTGAGGCCGAGAATATAGAAAGTATAGGCCGCCTGCATGAGCATATTGGGAAGTCCAAGCTTAAGGACAAGAAAAGCATAAGGAGCAAAAAATTTGAGCGGGAGAGGTGGGCGAAAGCCCTTTGGCATGACAAGGAGAGCCGCCGCAATCTGACCTGCCACCGTCGCGATTGCCGCCCCCTCGATTCCAAGACGGGGAAGGCCGCAGAGCCCGAAAATCAAAAAAGGGTCCAGAACTATGTTTACAATGGCTCCGACAATCTGGGCAAGCATGGGAAGCCGCATGTTTCCGTAAGCCTGAATGACTTTTGTCCAGACGCTTTCAAAAAAAAGGCCGAAACTGAAAAGACAGCAGATTCTTCCATATATTACGACTTCAGAAATTACCCCGGTCGAATCAGTGAAGAGTCTGGCATAAGAGGGCATGAATAAAAATCCCAGAATCGCGCACAAAAGCCAGAGAATAAAGGCAAGAGGAAGGGCGATTTGGGCAAACTTTTCGCTTTCTTCTTTTCGCCCCCGCCCCATTTTCATCGCCATGGCCGTGTTGATTCCGACACCAGTTCCCACGGCAAGGGCAATCATCAGAAGCTGAAAGGGGTAAATAATCGAAAGAGCCGTAAGCCCCGCAAGTCCGTTCCGGCCGATAAAAAAACTGTCGACGATATTGTAAAGTGCCTGAATCAGCTGGGCAAACATCACAGGAGGGGTAAGTCTCAAAAGCAGGCGGCTGACCTTCTCGCGCCCAAAAAGTTCACTGGTTGTCATGAGTTTTCTCGTGAAGGAAAGTATAGTCTTTTTGCAGAAAATGATAAAGGACGAAAAAAACTCCGACACCCTCACGAGCGACGGAGTTGAATAACACGAAATATAAATTCCTCACAGAGTGCACGGAGTTCACAGAGAGATTTTTCGTATATGAAAATCTTTCCTGAAATTCAGGACACGCCGAAATCTTCCCTAATATTCTCGAAGGAATTCTTCAGGCGAAACCGCTTTTACGGGCGAATTTACAAAGTCCTTTACATTCCTTGTGATAATCAAGTTGAGAAAATGCCGCTTCGCACATGCCGCTTGAACAGCATCCTCGAAATCTTTTACAATCCCTACAAAACCGAAGTCTACATTTTTCTTACTTACTTTCAAGAAACGAAACGCTGACACAAAGTCCTTTACAACCGATTTTTGTTCATCTGAATCTTCAAAGGATTTTCGTGTTATGTACATAATATCCATAACAGTAGCGCTTGTTACATACAATTTGTAATTCTTTTCGGAAGCATGCAAGAGAGCTTTCTTTGAATTTTCATAAAACTCAGGACGCTTTTGAAGAATATCAAGACAAATATTAGTATCAATCAAAATTTTCATACTTTTAATATTGCCTCAGTCTTTGCGCTGTCAAAATCAACATTCAAAGGAATAATTCCAGAAGCACGCTCTATCGCTTGGGCAAATTTTCGCTGACGAGCTGAAAGTTTTTTTTCTTTTTTTCGAGGGAGGATTTTCAACCCTGAAACAGCCGCAGTCTCAAGATACTTATTCATATCTGCAGAAAAGTCTGAATATCCGATTACAAGCATTGTGTTTCCTCCTACCCTCAGTATAACACAAATATGGTAAACCGTCATCTTACAAACAACATTTCAAAACAAAAAACTCCGCCACCCTCACGAGCAACGGAGTTGAAAAGACAGGAATGACACGAATTACATAATCTGTGTCATCTGTGACATCTGTGGTTTATTTTACTCTTTAGCCACAAATTCCTCTGTATAGTAAGCGTCGGTGAGAATCTTTTTCATGTCCTCAACGAGCGGTACACGAGGGTTGACCGGTGAACACTGATCTTCGTAAGCGAGGTAAGCGAGTTTCTCGACATTAGCGAGGTACTCTTTTTCGTCCAAGCCCTGTCCCTTGAAGTTCATAACGATTCCAAGACGCATACCAAGCTCGCCACAAGCCTTGGCGTAAGACTCAACGCCCTCTTCAATTGTTTTTGCCGGAAGACCGAGCATTCGGGCAAGCTCGCAGTAGCGTTCAGCAGCCTTGTAGTAGTTGTATTTCG
>CAMOEE010000202.1 GCA_946611835.1 uncultured Treponema sp.
GTGGTTTTCGCAAGTTTTCTGGCAGGCGGTTCGGCTATTTCTTCTGCTGATGCCCTTGCCCTTTCCCTCGGTATCGCAATACAGAATTTCCCGGAAGGTGCTATTATTTCAATGCCCCTTCGCAGCGAAGGAAACCGCAGGGCAAAGGCCTTCTTTTACGGAACCCTTTCTGGTGCCGTGGAGCCGGTGGCAGCTATTATCACTATTCTTCTCACTTCACTTATTCTTCCCTTCCTCCCCTACCTTCTGGCTTTTGCGGCTGGTGCAATGGTTTATGTCGTTATCGAGGAATTGATTCCAGAAGCCACCCGCGAAGAAAAGACTGACATTTGTACCCTGGGCTTTGCTTTTGGTTTTGCCCTGATGATGGTTCTCGATGTGGCTTTAGGCTGATAATTTCGTTTCAATATAGCTGCTGTTTGTGGCTGGGATTTTTGTCTTCACTCCCTTGTATTGTATCTTCACTCCATGCTAGTATTTTTTAGAGGTACGAAAATGACATACGCAGAAGTGCTTGAAGAAGCTAAAAAATACATTGGAAGCAAGTGCAAGGCCTGTCCTGTCTGCAACGGGCTTGCCTGCAAAAACACTATTCCCGGCCCCGGAGCAAAGGGGAGCGGAACTGTGGCAATCCGCAATTTTAACGCATGGCAGAATATCTGCATCAACATGGATACGATTTACGAGCATGGTACGCCTGACACTTCAATCGAATTTTTCGGAAAGCACTTTGCCCTTCCTGTTTTTGCAGGCCCTGTCGGAAGTGTCAATTTTCATTACGGCGACAAATACGATGATTTGACTTACAATCATACCCTTCTTACCGCTTGTGCCGCCAACGGAATCGTAGGTTTTACCGGCGACGGAGTTAACATTAAGGTCATGGAAGGAGCGGCAAAATCAATTTCTGCCAACAATGGAACTGGAATTCCTACTATTAAACCCTGGAATCTTGAGACAATAAAAGAAAAAATGGAGCTTGTTCGCAGCGGCAATCCCTTTGCGATGGCCATGGACATTGACGGGGCCGGCCTTCCCTTCCTCAAAAACATGAACCCGCCGGCCGGAAGCAAGTCCGTTGCCGAGCTAAAGCAGATTGTTGAGATGGCGGGCCGCCCCTTCATTATCAAGGGCGTTATGACCGTAAAAGGCGCACTCAAAGCCCTTGAAGCCGGGGCAAGCGCAATCGTCGTTTCAAATCACGGTGGCCGGGTTCTGGACGGCTGTCCTGCCACAGCCGAAGTCTTGCCGGAAATAGTCGAGGCCGTAAAGGGCAGGCTAAAGATTATTGTTGACGGCGGAATCCGAAGCGGCACGGATATTTTCAAGGCGCTTGCTCTTGGTGCCGATGCGGTCATTATAGCCCGGCCATTCGTAACGGCTGTCTTTGGCGGAGGCGAAGAAGGCGTAAAAGTCTATGTCGAAAAACTCAAAGCCGAGCTTGAGGACACAATGGCCATGACTGGAGCGATGAAAATCTCTGACATCAGCAGGGATATGATTCGATTGTAGATTGACTTCTATTTTCCATGATATAATTTTCTCATGTACGGGATTGAAATTGCGCTGCACACCTTAATGGCTATAGTTATGACCCTGATTTTTCAGGGTTGTCTGGGCAGTAAATCTGCCCGCAAGCGAATTCCCGGTTATTTCGCCCTGCTTTCCCTCTTTGATGTTATCATGCTTCTTGCCTGTGTTTTTGAGCTTTATTTTCTGCAAAAAAGCATGGATGGAAAAAGCTGGGCTGTAATTCTCTCTCAGATTTTTTCCTGCCTTGATTTCCTGTCTTATTTTTCAATACTGGCTATTTTTGTTATGTATATTGAGTCTCTGGTTTCGCAAAGAAAAAGCGTCTCCTGGATTTTCGCAAAGATTGCAGTCCTTGTTTCCGTGATTTATGCAGTTTTGTGGTGCATTTCCGTCTTTAACGGCATGTTTTTCTATGTTGAGGATGGAATTTACAGAAATGGAAAGTATTACATTTTCGGACAGATGGGCGGCTATGTGGTGCTTCTGATAGTGATTTCATTCCTTGTGTATTATCGTGTTGCTATTGGCCCTAGAGCCTTTCTCGTTCTCTTCTCATTTGTTATTTTTCCAGTTATTGCCGTAGTTGTAAGACCTTTTATTCACTTCTTTTCGATTCAGATTGCCTTGTCGCTTTCAATAATTCTGATTTTCGATTTTATTTACATGTACCAAATCAGGCTTATCGGCGAGCAGGAGGCAAAAATCGCAGAAGGGAAAATAGCTCTTATGATTAGTCAGATTCGTCCCCATTTTGTTTTCAATGTTCTTAATTCAATTTATGTTCTGTGTGACAAAGATCCAAAAGCCGGTCGGGAAGCCATCGGGAATTTTTCAAATTACTTGCGAGGGAATATCCATGCTGCGGAAAAATTAAATGAAGTTTCATTCGATACTGAATTGATGCATCTTCAATACTATCTAAATCTCGAAAAAATGCGCTTTCAGGATGATGTGAAATTCGAGCTGGACATAAAGGAAAGAGATTTTAATATTCCGCCCATGATTTTGCAGCCGATTGTAGAAAATGCAGTCCGTCATGGAGTTTGCAAGAAGAAAAATGGCGGCGTAGTGAAAATTTCAAGCAGCAGAGCAGAAAATTTCATTGTGATAAAGATTGCTGATGATGGAGTTGGTTTTGATACAAAGAGTATAAGCAGCGACGACAAAATTCACATTGGAATAAACAATGTTAAAGAAAGGCTCTGGATGATGTGTGGCGGCGAGCTGGACATTCATAGTGAGATTGGAAAAGGAACGGAAGTCGAAATAAGAATTCCGCTTAAAAGAGACAAAAAGTAGGCTGTTCCTTGCCCCTTGCAAGGCTTCTGGCGACATAAGGAGAAGAGATGAAAATTCTTGCTTTGGATGATGAATATCTGGCTCTGGAAGGAATTTGCTCCGTTTTAAAAGAAGTTAATCCTCAAGCTGAGGTAAAGGGCTTCCGCTACAGTGATGAGGCTCTTTCCTGTTCTGCGGATTGGTTTCCTGATGTCGCTTTCCTGGATATAGAAATGCGGGAAGAAAACGGTGTGAGCGTTGCCAAAAAACTGAAGGAGCAGAATCCAAAAATCAACATAATTTTCGTGACAGGTTTCAGCGATTACATGCGGGAGGCCTTTGATTTGTATGCCAGCGGATATGTTTTGAAGCCGGCGACTCCCGAACAAATAAAAAGAGAGCTTGGTAACCTGCGTTTTCCTGTTTCTGAAAAGAAAAAAATATATGTCCATACTTTCGGTCCTTTTGAAATTTTTGCTGACGGAATTCCACTTAAATTTTCTTATTCAAAGTCAAAGGAACTTCTTGCGATTCTGATTGATGAAAAAGGCCTCCCCTGCCCTCTCGGAAAACTCGAAGAAATGCTTTGGGAAAACAATCTCAGTGATAAAAGTTCTTATATAAGGAATCTTGTGGCCGACATCCGTAAAACCCTCCGTGCTTGTGACAGCGAGAATATTCTTATTCACAATTACAATCAGCTTGCCATTGATAAGGATGCGATAGATTGTGACTATTTTGATTATCTCGACGGAAAGCCGGCCGCTTCCGCATCCTTCAATTTTGAATATATGAGCCAGTACACTTGGGCAGAAAGCACTTTGGGATTTCTTGTAAGGAAAATTCAGAAAAATTTATAGAATTCTTATTTTTTTGTTGCACTTTTGTGACGGTGCTTGTGTTATTCTTTGTGCAACAACAGTTTATTGCACCTGCTTTTTTGCTGATTTTTTTTGTTACTTTGCAGGGGCATAGACTGTTTTTTTTATATATACACCTATTGCAAAATCTTGAAGTGTGTTTATTTTTGAAATATACTTTAAGAACTGGAGGATTAAATGAAAAAATTCAGCACATTAATTCTTGGTGCAGCTGCAGCGGCCTTGCTCGTTTCTTGTGGTTCGACACCAAAGCCAAAAGTAGAAGACATTTCAGCTTCAATTCCAACACAAATTCTGGAGCATAAAGGAACGGCCTGGGGGGTTGCCCAGCCTGACTGGGTTGGCACTGTTCTTACAACGCCTAACCAGAAAACCCTCAAAAAGGCTCTTGGTCTTTCTGACAAGAAAATCTGGGTTCTTACAAAGAACGGAAGCAACCTTGACTTCTTGCAGACTTGGGTAGACCAGGTTGATGCCCGTGCAGAAATTGCGGCTTCAATCAAACAGACAATCGGTGACAAAATCCGTGCCTCAATGGCTGGAACATCTGCCGATACAGACTTGGAAAAGACAATCGAGCGTGAGTCAGAGCGACTTGCAGTTACTTCAGTCGCAGGCCTCGAAAAAGAGACTGACTGGTGGACACGAAACCGCCGCCTTAAGGACGGTCTTGAAAAGGGCGAAGATTCTGGTGACTACATCACCCAGTACAGCTACATGGTCGTTTACGCCATGGACGAAGCCCTCTTCACAAAACAGCTGGAAAACGGCTTCAAGAACATCAAGGACATCGATGTTTCCGGCGAAATCCAGGAATCAATCAAAAATTCTCTGGTTGAGCAGACAAAAGTCGCAACTCCAGACATGGAGTAAATAAGCGCCTTAAAAAC
>CAMOEE010000203.1 GCA_946611835.1 uncultured Treponema sp.
GGAGACTGGCTATGCCTCAATCAAACGCTGCAGGATTCCAAGCTGGATTATGAACCGGGATTATTTCCTTGCCCCCGACGGAATGGAAGTCCTTCACATCGACACGCGGGAAAAATTCACTTTCACCCTGAATTATGTCAAAAAGCCGAGAGTAAAAATCACCGAAGAAAAGTTCAAGGCTCAGGACTTTGAGGAAAAAGGCTTGAAGACTCTGGGTGTGCGGCTTTCACTCCACGAGGTTGAGAGCATCAAGGTTGACGACGTGCAGCTGGAACTGGGCTTGTAAAACAAGGACTGCAAAATGAATATAAAACATCTGATGGTCAAACTTAACCAGGTCTTTTCTCAGTATCTCGGCAAAATCATGTATGCACTTTTCCTAATCTCGATTCTGGAGACACTTGCATCTTTTATCCTTCTCTCCCCTGCCCTCAAGCTTGCTTCCAGCGGTGCAAATCCTGCCCTTGCAAAGGTCGAGACCCTTGTTCTTGCATTTCTTGCAATTTTCGTCTGGCTTACCTTTCAGTTCGGTTTTGCTGTCATGCTCCTTAAAATGACCCGGCGGGAATACACTAACCTGGGCTTCATTTTTATCGGCTTTCGTCGTCTCAATCCAGCGGGGAAGATAATCGGTGCCTTCGCAGGCCTGATTGCCATACTTGCGCTGATAGCACGCTTTGCCGCTCGATTCATCTTCCTTAAAATCAAGCCTGACTTTTCCTTTGAAATGCCGGCTCTTTCTTCCCTCCAGACAGCAGAGCAGGTTTCAGAATCAGCCCCCGAGCTTATTTCTTCTGCGGCTTCGGACACACTTCTTTTTGTCGCAATTTTCCTCGGGATTCTTTTGCTCCTTGGTCTTTTTGTTCTGATTCGCTTTGTCTTCGTTTTCCAGCTTCATTTTGACAATCCTTCAATGCCGGTTCTTCAGCTCTTCAAAAAGAGTGCCGGGATGATGCGAAAAAATGTACTTCGACTGATTCTCTTTGCCTTGCGTGCGGGCGGCAAGCAGCTTGCGATTGCGATTATTCTGGCCATTCTAGTGACTTTCATTCCTGAAGACAAAAATTCAGGTCTTTCAGTGCTGACATTCATCCTCGACATGGTCTATTTCATAAATATGTATACGGCGATGATTCGCATTTATCTGACCGTACCTGTAATGTACAATGAAAATACCTAAATCTTATTTTTCCTGCGAAGAAACAATAAAAGGTTCTCGATTCTTAGCCGAGCTTTTCCCGATTTCCTCACAGGCCGAGGTTCGTGATAAAATCAAGGCCCAGAAGCAAAAATACGCCGATGCTACCCATGTTTGTCATGCCTTTATCTGTGGAAAAAATGCCGAGATTATGGGTATGAGCGACGACGGTGAGCCGGGCGGAACTGCAGGCCGGCCTATGCTTGATGTCCTGAAAGGGAGCGGGGCCACAAACCTTCTTGTGACTATCACAAGGTGGTTCGGGGGAACCCTGCTCGGAACAGGAGGACTTGTACACGCTTACGGTGACGGTGTCAGGAATGTGCTTAGTGTCTCTGAGTTTGAGGAGCTTATCGAAAAATCAGGCTTCTCCTTCTCCTGCGACTACCAGCAGTATCAGGTCGTAAAAAAGATTTTTGAAAACTTCACACTTTACGATGTGACTGAAGATTTTGGCGAGATGATTTCGATAAAAGGACAAATCGCCGGAAAGGATTTCGAAAGCTTCAGTCAGAGGATTTTTGATTCAACAAATGGGAAAGTGAATCCGGGGCGTTGAAGTCGAGTTTGCTTCGCAAACTCGCATGTGTCCCCGCAGAGAGGGTAGCGACCAACAAAGTGGGTGCGTACGGTTCAGGCACAGCCTTCACCGAGACTCGCCGTGGAACATAGTGACTAAACTCGTCTCACGAGTTTCTTCGTCTGACGGCGACCGGCTCCCTAGGAGAGACCTCTTCCTCCCCAATTTTCTACTTTCCATTTTCAATTTTCTCTTTATTTGCCGATAATATACTTATGAACAAAAAAATTCTATTATTTCTGGTAATTTTTTCTCTTTTTTCCATTCCAGCATTCTCTAAGGCAGGTTTTGAGTTCGGTTTCGGCTCTGGTTATATTTTTTATGGCAGCACAGATACAAAGGACAGAAACAAGGATCTTGGCGACACAAATCAGACCATACTTGCGACCGACGCGCTTTTTTTACTCCCGATGAACGATTTCCTTGTCTTCTCTCTTGGCGGAGACGCTGTCTTTGACTTCAGATGGAAAGGCTCCAACCATATATACCTCATCGACTACGCTTTTCTCACTGGATTCAAGATTTTTCCGAAAATCGGCGGTCTGTTTTTTTCAGTTGATTATGCTCTCGGTCGCCGCACTGACTTTGTCGAGCTTGATAACGACGATGATACGCTTAGCACGAGCTGGGGAAACGGATTTAAATTCGCCCTGGGATACGATTTTTCTCCCCACCTGAATTCTTCGATTGCTCCTGTGCTTGCCGCAAGCTTAAAAAGTATGCCTCGTGGCGGCTCAAGGGATAATCTTTTCTGTGTCTCAGTCAAAATTACAAAGCACAAATAATTATTGAAAATTCGGCTTTTTGGGTGTATGCTATATAAGAATTTGATTTTTAGGACTTATATATGCAGATTGTTACAGATGGCGAAATGCCCAAAATTCCAGAGCTTCCAGAAGTAGAGCTTTCACCAGCTGAAATAGGCATTGCCGTTGATATAGGCACAACGACGATTGCTGTGAGCGTATGGTCGCTTTTGCACCGCAAACACCTCGTCACAGTGGCCGAAAAAAACAATCAGGTTCGCTACGGCTACGATATCATCCGCCGCATTGCCTTTGCTGTCCGTCCGCCGCTCACAGGTTCCTCCACCGTCGTTGAAAGCGGTCCTTCAGCCCTTCACTACTGCATAATCAGCCAGCTCGAAAAAATGTTCACCAGGGCAATCATGGAGTCTTCTTCAAAGTTGCCCAGAGGATTTCAGCCAAAAGTCAAATCAATAGTCCTTACGGGGAATACGACCATGCTCAGCTTCGTCTGCGCAACATCGGTCAACAATATGGCGGCAGCTCCTTTTACCCCTGCCACACTTTTCGATACCACAACAACATGGGAAAAAATCAGAAAGGGTCAGGTTTATTCTTACTGCACGGTTCTTGACAAGCCAACTCCTGAGCTTATCAGTCTTTTTGAGTCAAGTTCAGTTCCCAATGATGCCGAAGTCTATATTCCGCCATGTATCGGAGCCTTTATCGGAGCCGATGCCGTCTGCTCAATGATTGCGGCAGGTTTCCCGATTCCGGGAGCAAAAAACGATGCTTCCACGCTCAGGCCCTGGGAAGCAAAGGTAAAGGCCCCTCTTCTGCTCGCAGACATCGGTACCAACAGCGAGCTCTGTCTGTTCATCCCAGACTCAGAAAATCGGGCTGGCAGGATTCTATGTACTTCCGCAGCATCCGGTCCGGCTTTTGAAGGTGCGAACATAAGCTGCGGTATGCCCTCTACAGAAGGGGCAATCGACAAAATCACATATCTTCACGAAAGCCTTCACTGCCACACAATCGGCGACAAAAATCCACGGGGCTTGTGCGGGACAGGCTTAATCAGTGCTGCTGCCGTCATGCTGAAAAACAAATACATCGACAAAAACGGAATCATCATCCGTGAAAAATCAAAGCTTGGTGACGGAACGGCCTGTATAGAGCTTACTCCTGCGGTTTATCTTTCCCAGCAGGACATCAGGAATTTACAGCTGGCAAAATCTGCCGTAAAAACAGGCCTTGAATTCCTGCTTGAGCACACTGATGAGACTCCTGTTTTCTGCATTGCGGGTGGTTTTGGGTCAAAAATCAACCTTGAAGAGGCAACAACAATCGGTCTTTTGCCTCAGCAACTCGAAAAACGAACGATTCAGCTTGGGAACGCAGCTCTCTCAGGAGCAAGTGCCCTTCTTTTCTCCAATGTTCTGCGTGATAAAGCCAGGGCACTGGCCAAAAAAGCCATTCAGATTAATCTTGCGGGCATTCCTGAATTCCAGGAGCGTTTCTTAAAGGGAATCGATTTTTAACTTTCTACACGCCCGAATCACAGATTCGGGCGAGACTCACTCAAAAACTGTCTCACAGTTTTTGACCCTTCGGGTCGTTCGCTACGTCATTTTCTCGAATTTCAACCCGGCGAATCTTACCGCTGATTGTCTTCGGCAATGAGCTTACGAATTCGATGATGCGAGGATGCTTGTAGGTAGCAGTTTTTTCTTTCATCCAGTCGAGGATTGAGATTCGAAGCTGCTCGCTTGCCTCGTAGAGCTTGGTGAGTACGATCGTTGCCTTGATGGCCTGTCCACGGCGGGGGTCGGGCACTCCAGTTACCGCACATTCAAGGACGGCCGGGTGCTGCTGCAAGATGCTTTCGATTTCAAAAGGAGAGACACGGTAGCCAGAGCTCTTGATTACATCGTCGTTGCGGCCGATGAACCAGATGTAGCCATCCTCATCGTAGTAGGCGGTATCGCCAGTGAGGTATTTATTGCCGCTGAAGACCGATTTTGTTTTTTCTTCGTCGTGGTAGT
>CAMOEE010000204.1 GCA_946611835.1 uncultured Treponema sp.
AATCTCTGGGTAAAGAATCCCAAGGCTTTGGCTTGTTCGTTTGAGTCCACTCGTGAAAATCTTGCAGTGAGATATGTCAGGGTAAATAGAAAGTCCTCTTGAAGCCGGCGGAGCATTTAATGAGCTTTCCGCCTGCCTTTTTGCTCGAAGCTCCGCCTCCCCTTTTTGGGAAAGAGGCAGGTCACTTTTTCCGCAGTAAAGATGCTTTTCGTTTGCCTCTGTTTTTCCGTGCCGAAAGAGGAAAATCTCAGTTTTTATCTGTTCTACCCCGCCTTTCATTTGATTTTCTCCGCAATTCCGCACAAGACCCGGTAAACTGATGTCTTACTGGCGATTTTTTGAAGGGCAAGGCCACATTCTTCACGAAGTATTCTCTGGAATGAATCGACCGGCACTACCCCGCAAAAGATGTCGTCACAGATGATTATTGACTCTGGAAAATCCGTTCTCGGCGAAATATTGTTTTTGAGGCAGTATGCGACATAGTTTTCATAATGAGAGATACAGACTTTTGAAAAATCCGGCTCACAGTCAGCGGTACAGACAAAAATATCGTTGTCGGAGAGTGAGAATTTTTCTTTCGCAAAGACGGTTTTTCCTTGATAACTTCCACCGACAATCAAAGCAGATGCAGCCCGCACTTCAGGCACAGCCTTCACCGAGATACGCTCAAAACCTGGGGATTCCTCCCCCTTTGTATTTTCTGTCAAAATCCCGCATTGTGCATTCAGAATTTCGCACTTTTTTGCCACGAATTGCCCGATTCTTGCCAGGTTCTTTCTATATAGTTCTGTGATTTCGTCGTATTTTCCGTCACAGTAGATTTCATCGGTCACAAAGATTACGGAGGCTGACTTTTGAATCAGTTTTTCGATGTTCTCTTCGATTTTTTGAACGATTTTCTCTGATTCTTCCTGCATTATAGGGAGGGAAAAGTCCCTGCGTCCTTCAAAAAGCTCGTTGGCCAAAAGTGCCGTCAGACTGTCAAAAAGAATCACCCTGCCCGCTTCCAACTTTTCAACAACTGTAGAGAGATTTCTTCCAACTTCGATTGTCTCAAAACCAAGGCCCTTGCGGTCATCCCGGTGCTTTTGAATCCGCTCCTCGTCCTCGCTGTCGTGAGGAATCATGGTCGCAAAGTAAATGGGTGCGCTTCCGGCTTTTTTCGCAATTTTACAGGCCAGATTTTGCGCATAAGAAGACTTTCCGTTTTTGCAGCCGCCTGTGATAAGCTGAAAATTGAAAGTTGAAAACTGAAAACTGGATTTTTCTTCCGCAGTTCTTTCGTCTTCCGTTTTTTTCTCATCGCTTTCCAGCTTTCCTTGTTCCGTTTTCACTTCGTCAAGGTAGCTGTCGTTGATTTTTGCTTTCTCAAAGGTGGCCATATCGTTCATGATTGTGCAGGCGGCATCCATGATTTCAAATGCTAAGGGGCAGCCGCTTCCTTCACCAAGCCGCATTCTGAGATTCAAATATGGAGCTAACGATAGTTCATTTATTGCGATTTTGTAGCCCTTTTCTTCTGAGCAATGAGATGGAAAGAAATATTTGGCGGAAAGCGGGCAGATTCGAGCGGCACAGAGAGCTGCGACCACGGAAATATAGCCGTCTATAACTACCGGAAGTTTATTTTTTGCCGCTCCAAGAAAGACTCCGCACATGGCCGCAAGATCAAGGCCTCCGACTTTTGAAAGGACATCAATCACATCATCTTTATTGGGCTTGTTCAGTTCAATTCCCTTTTTTATGACCTCTTTTTTGTGAGAGAGCATTTTGTCGGTGATGCAGCCTCCCCGCCCCGTGATTTCTTTC
This sequence comes from uncultured Treponema sp., assembly GCA_946611835.1. Lineage (GTDB taxonomy): Bacteria > Spirochaetota > Spirochaetia > Treponematales > Treponemataceae > Treponema_D. The sequence goes on from CAMOEE010000204.1 coordinate 1,813, forward strand.
GGGTCAAGGCCTGTCAGCACCGAAAGGACTGCAGTTGAAGTCGTCGTGTTTGCGATTCCCATTTCGCCAACGCCCAGGACGGAAACACCGTCAGCCTTTGCAGATTCGGAAAGTTCAATGCCGACAAGAAGGGCTTTTTCGGCTTCTTCCCGGCTCATTGCCTGTCCGTGCAGGAATGAAGCCGTGCCTTTGCGGATTTTTTTGTTCAGGATTTCCGGGCACTCATAGTCGCATTTTATTCCCACATCAACAACCTGGACTTCGTTTTTAAAATGCAGGGCGAGAGAGCTCATTCCTGTGAGGTATCTGGTCATGTTTACGGCCTGGCTTGCCGTGACGCTCTGTGGTGCCGAAGAAACCCCCTCTTCTGCAACCCCGTTGTCCGCACACAGAACAAGTATTCGTTTTTTGGGAAGAGAATTGTGAAGCAGGCCGGTGATTCCTGAAAGACGGGAGCCGATTTCAAGAAGCTCTCCCATGCTCTCAGGTGGCATGGCAAGCGTTAACTGGTATTTTTTTGCCTCAAGGACAGCGGCTTCGTTTAAGGGAGAAATTGACTTTATGATTTCGGAAATTCGTGACTTTACGGACATTTTCTTTGAATTAATGCTACTCTAGCACGATTTTTCGTAAAATTTCAATTAACCTTGCGTTTTCTTGGTGCGTCCTGACTGCCGTTCGGTAGAATTCAGCAGAAAGACATCTGAAATTCGAGCAGTTCCGAAGAAAAATACCGTTTTTTTGCAAATGAGTGTCTAGTTTTTCAAATAAACTGATATCATTTTTAGGGGGGACGACCTTGAACAGGATGAAATTTGCCTCAGAGGGGAAAACTTTGAAACCTAAAGCCTTGAGTTCTTTTGTGAGGTAAGTCCTTTCCTTATTTATGACTTCCCTGCTTTTTTGAATGTAGTCATTTTCATCAAGGGCGGCCATGCCCGCAATCTGAGCGACTGTCGAGACATTCCATTCCGGGCGGAGAGAATTGATTTTTTGAATCAGGGCAGGATTTGATGAGACGAGCCAGCCCAGACGAAGCCCCGCCATCGCAAAAGTCTTGGTGAAAGCATTAATCACGATAAGATGGGGACAGTCTTTTATAAGTCTCAGAGCACTCTCGCCCGCCCTGTCAGTAAAATCAATGAAACACTCGTCTATGACCAAAAAGATGCCATCTCTTTCACAGCTTTCTGCAATTTTTTTAAGAAGAGCCGGCTCAATCATCCTTCCTGTGGGATTATTCGGATTGCAGAAAAAAATCATGTCAGGGGAAGACTTTGTGATTGAGTCAAAAATTCCATCATCGAGGTCGAAATTCATTTCTTCTTTTAAAAAATGATAGTGAATCCGACAGTCACAAATTTTCAACGCCCTTTCGTATCCTGAGAAAGTCGGCGCAAGCAAAAGGGCATTTTTAGGAGAAATTGCGTTTACGCAAAGGGAAATAAGCTCGCTGGCTCCGTTCCCGAAGACAATTTGCCGGGGGGAAAGACTTCTTTCGATTTTAGAGAGCTGGCTGGCAAGTTTTTCTTTGAGGCAAGTGCAGTTCTGGTCAGGATATTTTTCGCATGAATCGACAGCATTTTTTACAGCTGATTTCACGCTTTCTGGCAGTCCCAGCGGATTCGTATTCACGGAAAAGTCGGAACAAAAATTACCTCCTGTAATTTTTATTCTTACGAGAAAATTCTGTTCACCTTGCGGTAAACAGAATTTTCTCGCTTTTCCTTTACTCCGCATCCGTGCGGAGCATTCAAGGAATTCTTCTCCCCCGTGATGATATTCTTCGGTAAGTGAACTTTCTTTTTTTGTCCGAAGAAGCCGCATGATTCGCTCGTAATTCTCTGGTTTGTGCGGGAAAGTACAGTCCGTGCATCGCTTGATGATTCTTCCGTCTTCTTTTTTTATGAATGTTGGATTTCCCGGGCAGGGATTTTTGGCATAGAGCGGACAATAGCAGAAGAGGCAGTTAAATTCGCCCTCGCCCAGCCCCTCATGGCAGGGAAAATATGAGCAGCTTGTGTTTGCGAAAAATTTTGAGGAATTTTGCATTGTAGTCTGCATTATCTAGAACCTCCCAAAAACCAGCTGACAATTTCCGGGTTCGAGCGGTAATACAAATGCGGAAAGCCTGCAAGCATTGTCGGAGTGGAAATCATGCAGTCCCATGAACGGTCAGAAAGCGGCTTTGAGGCCGTGAAGTCTGAGCCGTTGTTACTGCTGTCAAAATAGTGGAATTCGTGACCTTTGACCGAAAAATTGACCGGCAGGCCTGATTTTTTGCATCCCGCATTTTCGTCTGAGCCGCCTTTAAGGGTGAATTCTGCATATCCAAAGCGGACCAGCTTTCCAGTGTAGCGGCACTGGCCTTTTATCGCCCCGCACATTTCGTAAGATTCTCCTCTTTCCGTGACAAGTTTTTCCTGAAGGTACATGAAGCCGCCGCATTCTGCCATGACAGGAAGACCGTTTTCTACTGCCTGCCTGATTGTAGCGCGCATTGATTCGTTGGACTGAAGCCGGGGAGCGTAAAGTTCGGGGTATCCGCCGCCAAGCAAAAGCCCCTGAATGCCTGATGGGAGACTTTTGTCATGCAGGGGCGAGAAGTAAACGAGTTTTGCGCCAGCTTTTTCGAGCATACGCAGGTTTTCCTGATAGTAAAAGCAAAAGGCCTCGTCTAGGGCAACGGCAATGGAAACGGAAGGTCGAAAGGTGAAAGATGAAAGCTTGTCGGGGGAAGTCTCCCCC
>CAMOEE010000205.1 GCA_946611835.1 uncultured Treponema sp.
CTGAATTTTTCAAGCAGGTCCTCGACTTTGAGGTTCTTTTTTTCTTCGCCACGGACATCGTAGACAATGTGACCTTTCATCATCATAATCAGGCGGTTTCCGTAGTGAATGGCGTGCTTCATGTTGTGTGTTACCATGAAGGCCGTGAGTTTGTCCTGCTCAACGAATTTTTCGGTAAGCTCAAGGACTTTTGCAGCCGTTTTTGGGTCGAGGGCTGCGGTGTGCTCGTCGAGCAAAAGAAGCTCCGGTTTTTTGAGGGTTGCCATGAGCAGGGTAAGGGCCTGTCTCTGGCCGCCTGAAAGAAGACCGACCTTGCTTGTCAGGCGGTTTTCAAGCCCCAAATCAAGCATGGCGAGTTTTTCCCTGTAAATTGCCCTTTCTTCTTTTTGAATGCCCCATTTGAGGGTGCGGTTGTTGCCCCTGCGGAATGCCATTGCCAGGTTTTCTTCGATTCCCATGTTAGAGGCTGTTCCCGTGAGAGGATCCTGAAAAACCCTTCCCAAGAAAGCCGCTCTTTTGTACTCTGGCATTGTCGTCATGTCCCGGCCGTTGAGCTTGATTGTGCCTGTGTCGCAGGAATAGACACCGGCAATCATGTTAAGCAGGGTTGATTTTCCGGCACCGTTTCCACCGATGATTGTAACGAAATCGCCGTCTTCAAGGGTGAGGTTTATGTCGTGGAGAGCCTTTTTTTCGGTAATAGTTCCCGGATTGAAAGTTTTTGATACATGTGAAATTTCAAGCATTTTTTTTCCTCTCCGAATTATCGCCGGGCTTCTGAAAGCAGGCTTTTTTTAGTGATTTTTGCTTTTGCTACTGGAATGGCCAGGGCAATTACTACGATGATTGCCGTGAGCAGCTTGAGGTCAGATGATTTGAGACCAAGCTGAAGAACTACTGCGATAATCAGGCGGTAGACCACTGAGCCGAGCAGGATTGAAAGAAGCGTTACATAGAATGCAAAGCGTTTGTTGAAGTAAGCGAAAATGCTCTCTCCAAGAATGATTGAGGCAAGACCGATGACAATTGCGCCGGTTCCCATGCCGACATCACCGTAGCCCTGCTGCTGGGCGACAAGAGCGCCGGAAAGAGCGATAAGACCGTTTGAGAGCATGAGGCCCAGAAGCTTCATTTTGTCTGTGTCAACGCCCATTGCCCGGACCATTCTTTCGTTGTTGCCTGTGGCACGGATACAAGAACCCAGTTCCGTTCCCATGAACCAGTAGAGGCCGGCGATAAGAGCGATTCCGAAGATGATTCCGACAATGAAGGATGCGATGTTAGGTGTGATTCCGAACTGCTCCTGCATTTTGGTCATTACTGTCTGAACACCGAGAAGGGGAGTGTTTGATCTTCCCATGATGCGTATATTAATAGAATAAAGTGCGATCATTGAAAGAATTCCGGCCAGAATCTCATGAATCTTGAGTTTTGTGTGCATGAGGCCTGTTGCAAGGCCTGCCACAAGACCTGTTAAAAAAGAAACTAAAACTGCAATGAGGGGATTTACGCCTTTAGTGACCAGAATTGCGCAAGTCGAGCCGCCAAGAGCAAAGGAACCGTCGCAGGTCATATCCGCAATGTTAAGGATTCTGAAAGTGAGATAAACGCCAAGGGTCATAATTCCCCAGAGCAAGCCCTGTGCCACAGCTCCCTGTGCCGCACCGAAAATACTTAAGATGTTCATAATGGAATGATTTTAGCAGAAAAAAGATAAAGATTCTATATGTCGAAACAAAGCTGATGGAAATTACTCTTCGCCTTGGGTGTCGTCTTGCTGGAAATCCTCATCTTCAAGCGGTTCGTCAACTTCTTCCAGTTCTTCGATGTTGTCGTCAAAATCGACTTCGAGTTCTTCTTCGGCCTCGTATTCGCTGGGGTTCTTTCGCTTTGCGATTATGACCGTTATGTCGTCCTCGTATCCCCTGTACTCGGTAAAAGCGTCGAGTTTTTCGATAATGAGCCCCAGAATTTCATCGGCGGCCTTGGCATGGTTCTTTTTGAGAATCTCTTTGATTGGTTCAATTCCGAACTGCTGAAGGTTGGTGTTCGTAGCTTCGGTGATTCCGTCCGTGTAGAACAAGAGAATATCGCCGGTAGACATAAGGAAATTTGAGCGGGCGAAGGAAACTGTGATTCCCTTCATGCCGATTGCTCCGTAATGCTGTTTTCCGTCGTTTCCTTTCATTTCAAAAACTTCGTTGTCCTGAAGACTGTACTTGAGCGGATAGGGGTGGCCGGCGTTTCCAAGCTCCACATTGCATTTTGATGAATCGTCGCCCGTGCTGAAACGGCAGAGAACGCCTGTCATATAGTTTTCGATGTCGCCTTTTTCGGCGAGGATAAGGTTGTTGATTTTTGTGAGAATCCTGTCGATTGGCTCCTTGCGCATGAATCCTGTCTGGAAAACCCTGGCGATGATGTTTTTTGAAAGCATGGTGACAAGACTGGCCGAAAGACCGTGCCCGGAGACATCAAAAAGAGAAAGCCCGTTCAGCGTGTCGTTGTAGCTGTAATAGTCGTAAAAATCACCCGAGACTTTTGACTGCGGCGAGTAGCAGACCGAAATTTCCCAGCCGCGGAAATGCCTGTTTGGTTTTGGGAGGAATTTTCTCTGAACCAGGGAAGCCATCTCCAAATCCATGTTCGAGCGATGCCTGTCTTTTTCGAGTTTTTCGTTGAGAAGGGAAAGCTCGTAGTTTGCATCTTCAAGGTCATGGGTGCGGGAAGCGACTTCTTCAAGAAGATGGTTTGAAAGCTGCTCGTTCTTTTTGTAAAGCTTACCGAATCTCATCGCAAGGAAAATAATGTAGATGACGGTTGAGCTTTGCCAGCCGAAAGTGAAGAAATATGGGTATGACCTTGTGTTGTCATAAATACGGATGACTGTGTCAATTGCAATGCCAATCAAAAACGGTGACAGACCAATCAGGAGCAAAAGCCCTCTCTTGCGATAAGTTTCCATAATAATATGCTTTATGAGACCGTAAATGCCAATTGCAAGCTGGACTCCCACCAGAATCATCATGGGGGTGGAAATCTTTATAAGGAAGCTGTAGGATGTCGCAAACAGAGTCGGAATGACCTGTACCAAAAGAATTGATTTTTGTATGATCCTGACCGGGAGAGGATATTTGTCGTCGTAGAAATATGATGCAAAAAGCATGGTAAGGTAGACTGACAAGTATCCAGGAATGCAAAGGGTTGCCTTTGCAAATGTAAGGTGAGAAATCATGCCGGTCGTGTAGGCCGGAATTTCTGTGCCGAAGAAATATGTGTTAAAAAAAGCCGTGGCAAGATTCAGCAGCGCAAAAACCAGGTATTCTTTGAAATTGCGAAGGTTAGCCCAAAGAATGAAGTAAAGGATGAAGGTGAAGAACATGATTCCAAAAAGAAGCATGTAAATGCGGGAATGAGTGAAATTCAGTTTTTCGTAGAGGGGGTAGGAGAACTCCGGCGGCTGAATGGTAATGTGGCTTGAAATGCCTGAATCGCCCTGTACGAAGGCCTTTATCAAGATAGTGTTTTTGCCTTCCTGATTTAAAATATTGGGAGGAAAGCTGAAAAAGTGAGCCATAAAGAGAGTTGAGCGCTCATTTGGCGGAAAAGAACCGTCCTGTCTGATCATGACATTGTTACAATAAACCTGATTGGCAAAACGAAGGTGGGGAATGACCATGGCGAGGGAAGCGTTTCTGTAGTAAGGGGGAATTATGAATTCAGCCCTGAGCCAGACGAAATGCTTGTCCTTCCCGAAAACATGCATGAGGTTGTGCTCGGAGAAATCATCAAGTTTTTTGAAGTTGCGGGCGTTTTTGAGGGCATCGCCCAGAGTTGAATCCTCGGTTGACTCCCAGTAGTAGAAGCCTCTTCCGATTTCAATGGGAGGAGGTTCCTTTCGTCCGCATGAACACATGACAGTGCAAGTCAAAATGAGAAAAATCGTGAACAATGGTTTTGTTACTTTCTGACCAAGGCACATATATTAATTATAGCATATAAAGAAAAGAAGTTACAGAAAAAATTGCTTATTTTTAAAATTCGGGGCTTGGGGCGGAGCTGTTCAGGCACAGCTGTTCAAGCTCAGCGGTTCAGGCATAGCCTTCACCGAGACTCACCTAGAAACTCGTCTCACGAGTTTCTTCGCCTGGCGGCGAACGGTTCCCTAGGGAAGACTTTCCCCTTTTTTTGACTTTACACCTTTAATAAAATTCAAAAAGATATTATACTTCTACACAAATCGAACTTTTAAGGAGCGATAACAGATGACACTTGATGAAATCAAAAACCCGAAAATCAAAGCTTGGGTCGAAGAATGTGTTAAGATGTGTGAACCAGACAGCGTTTATGTTTGTGATGGTTCTACCGAAGAGTATGACCGATTGATGAAGAAATGCGTCGATGCAGGTCTCGCTACACCACTTGCTAAAAAGCCGAACAGCTTCTTGTTCCGTTCTCTCCCATCAGACGTTGCACGCGTTGAGGGACGAACATTTATTTCTTCTGTTAAACAGGAAGATGCAGGTCCAACAAACAACTGGATTGACCCTG
>CAMOEE010000206.1 GCA_946611835.1 uncultured Treponema sp.
CTTCGGCATGGCAGAGATACCCTAATTCACGAAATGAAAGCATCGGGAAAATGGGAAGAATAATTTAAAACAATATAAATTTAAGGAAGTAAACTATGTCTTATTGTCACAATTTATCAGCGGCACTCTCTCTTAATAAAAAAGGAAAGCAAAACATCAAAAAGATTAAGGAAATCATCAACAGCGAAGAATTTCGCTATGCCATTGAAAAAGCCGAAATCAGCGGAGACAACGATACCCTTGAACTTTCAAACTCGTGGTGTAATTACCATGATGAAGAAATCATAGCATCATTAATTAAGTTGACCAATTTCATTAAACTCGGCGAAGAAGTGGAGTGTCGTGGTGAAGATGATTCGCACTGGCGCTTCTTACTCACTATCAATGGGTGGCTTGAACAAGAAGGCCACATCGTATACGAGTAGAGAAGGGGCTTCGGCACCTTTGAAATTATCTGATCCGAAATGGAAAAAACTTCGAAAAGGAGAAAAAACAATGAAAGAACTTTATTACAGTGGGATTGTTTTAGAAAAAGATTTACTTATGTGCAAAATTTATGACGCACTTGAAGCCAACAACAACGTAATTATTCTTCGGCATGGCAGAGATACCCTAATTCACGAAATGAAAGCATCGGGAAAATGGGGAGAAAATAGAAAAGACACAGGAAGAACACATCTCGGATTCAGCTTCCACTTTATCACTATTTTCTACAGAGGAACAATATTCAGCATTGAACCGTCCTCATACTATCCATTCACAGATGAGAATAACCCAGGAATGATTAATTTCGTGGCCTACAAAACTGACGGATGGAATCGCACCCAAGAGAGCTATTCAATAGAATATCAAGGGATACAGAGCCTTGATGAGTATTTGGATAATAATCTTTCTAAGAACATAAAAGGCGTGCCAACGAACTCCGTTCCTTTCTACAAGCAAAAGCGCGACTTTGAAAAAATTTTAGAAAAAGAAGGAGGTTTTCGTGAAAAAGCTATTTACAATTCGGCGCACATATGCTATGATGTGATGGACACAAAAGACCACAAAGTGGTTAGATGTGCACGAGCCGAGCGTGACGAAGACGGCATCCGTGAATCGTTTGATATCGATTTGAAAACCGAAACAATCACAAATTAAGGAGATGATTTCAATGACGCAGAAGCAAATCGACAAACTCAGAAAAACACTCCCCAGTTACCAAAACTGGGAAAGTGCAACCACAGAACAAAAAATCCTGGACAAGGAATTAGAAATCAGAGAAATGATGCTTTCCAATCTAGCATATCATGAAGACTATTTCGAAATGGTCAAAAAAGACTGGTATGTTCGCAACCGCGGATCGAGAGGCTATGATTGGGAGCAGCTTGAACGGCTCGGCGTCAAAGACGGGCGCAAAAGAGTCGAAGAGCTATGGGAAGAAATGAAGGAGGATTTTGCAAAATATGCAACAGTTCATTATTCTTCCTATGTTGATCCAGACGGATTGAGCTACAATTCGGTCTGCTGGGAGGATGCGGAGTAAAAAGGAGGAACAAAACATGAGCATCAAACACTATACCTACTGGGAAGGAGATGCCGAGCATGGCGTCCGCCAAACTGGCGTCGCTTTCTACAGTGACCATACAGGGGCAGAACTTGACCCTAACGATCTTTATGATTACGATGGGCTCTGCAACGAGGAGGAATTGATTGGAATTCTTAAAATCGCTCCTTTAGATTCAGATGAAATCTCAGAAGGAGTTTGCCCGATTTGTGGCGAACCTCTTGCTGGATATGAGTGCCTGAAGCAAGAAGGAACAACCTATCATTCCGATTGTCTCATGGATAGTCTGGAGGAATACAGAATTTCAGACATTGAGGCACTTCGAAGATATGATGAAGATGCATATGTCATTTACTACTTCTAATTCAAAAACATAAAACCAAAAGGAGGAACATTAAAATGTTCAAAAATCTACCAGAAGCTTGCTATTCCATAGCAAAAACATCAAACCCACTCGCGCTCATTATCATCAAAAGAGGCGAGTCTGGATACTACAAGACAGATTTTCCCAACGCTTCATCAAAAGAAGCGGCAGAACAGTGGCGCGATGAAATGAATGAACGTCTCGGCGTTACGAAGGCACAGAGGAAAGCCATGGAAGTCGGGTCTATGTTTGACTGGAATGCCCCTGCTGCAAATCCTGAATGCTACGACGAAAACGGAAACATAAAAAAGAACAGAAGAGGTAATAGTGATGAATAAATATCGCGTACATTATGTTGGAATTGGATCTGAGGGATATCAGACAATCGAAGCCAGATCCTATGAAGAGGCCGAAGTTGTGGCCGAAGCCGAAGTGGCAGAAACCATTGGAGAGCTGCATCCGCTCATTACGTGGATTGAACGACTCGAGTACGACTATGAAACAAGGAAATATGTTCCAGCAACTTTTCTGGAAGATACCTGCCGAAACAGCAATTTTTATAGGAGGTGAATACCTATGCACAAAAAACAAAAAGAACAACCACAAGAAAGGACATGGGATGAAATACTCCACGATCCAAGGATTGACGATTCTGGAAATTATGACTATTTAGTCACAACACTCCCACAAGACGAAATCTCATGGATTCACTCGCAATGCAAATGCGAGGAATGTGAAAAATACCATCGACTTTCCAAACGATATTACCACTACTTCTACTCAGTAGATGGCTATGACTATATGGATTACACAATTTGTTGGAAGTGTACGATAATTGAAAAGTTGCACCATCTAAAACATCTTCTCAAAAAACGCTTCACGCAAAATAAAAAAGAGAAAGAAGGTAATCAACAATGAACATCCAAACAGAAAAAAGAAAAATCGACGCCATTCTTGCAAAGGATTATGACCATGAAGTGCCAGACACTTTGAGGCATGTAGATTTTCAAAAAGCTTTTAAGAGCATTCTCAAAAGAATGTTCCCCGACTGCACTATCCTCCCCACCAAGGGAGCATGGTGCGAAGCCAACGGATTCATCAAAAGCCCTGACAACAAATATATCTATTATTCTACCAATGACTATCGGTGGACTACTTTTGGTAGATGGGACCAGGGCATATTGATCCGGACTGCTGAAAACGAAAAAGATTATACCGGCGGAGCAAACCACAGGGCTGATCTTGAAAATCTTGAAGAGCAAGTCAATTGGCTCTTCGAGATTCAGCGCAGATAACGAATTTCGCAAGAAAATTATTTAATAAAACATAAAAAATCAAGGAGGGAAAAATCATGGCAGAGACAGCCAAACTCGAAAGAGTATTTTTTAAATCGGGAAAGGATATGCTTGATTATCTGTGCTCGGGTATCGATCTGTATTCTCCAACAGAACAAATTTACGTATTCAATTACAATGAAGACGGAAACATCTGTGCATATAAAAACATCGATTTGGACAAGGCAGTCGAACTTGAAACAAAAGCAAGCAAAGACGAGGAATACTGGGGCGCATACTTGGGTTGGCAAGGTAGTCACATCTACGACAATTCATCATACGAAAATTATGACGATGGTAGGGCAAGTAACATCGAATGGTGTAATGAGATGTACGGCAGCTTCTGGCTTAAAACGACAGACGTTCTTGCGTATGCCGACTTCGTCAACACAGAGCCAATTAAATTAGAGAATCCAGCGGCATGTGCGTCTGCTCATTTTTCAAGTTCAATTTGAATCAATTAAAATAACAAAAAACTAAAGCTGTCCTAACGGCACAACGGGGAGAAAGAGAGCACACAATGAATAAAGCAATTACAGTTTCTGAATTGAAAAAAGACCTTGACAGATTCGTAGCGGCAGGAAAAGGAGACTATCAAATCTTCATCACAGACGACGAAGAATGCAACGGATACCATGCATGTTGGTTCCGCCCTACAGCTGCTGACGAACTTGATGAATCAGAACGTCGTGGAATAGACGTTTTGAATTCAGACATCGAAATTCTGGACGACAGAAACAAAGCTGTTTATCTCGGTTAAAAATTTAAGGAGGAAAATAATATGACAAACAACAACAAAAGACTTTTAGAAAGAATTAAAAATGACAAAAAAGAGCAAGAAAGATTGGAATTCACTCAGCACCGTCTCACCAAGCAGGAAATTGCGAATTTGTCGCACGAAGACAAAGTGCGCTACTACGCAAACAGCTCTGACACTCCCGCCGCAAACCATGGGAATGGCAAAACGGGACCGGGCTGCATTACCATTTCTGTGCCAGTAGAGGAAACCTGCAATCACGAAGCTCCCTGCTACGTGAACAAAGTATGCTACGCTTGCAAAGGTCGGCAGTGCTTTGCTTCCGTTCTTGGAGCGTACTACAGAAACTGGAGGCTCTACAAGGAAGATGTAAAAAGATATGAAGACAAACTTCATCTTATCATCTCCTGCAGCGGCCTTCCCCTGGTCCGCTGGAACGACGCTGGCGATTTTGCCAATGACGACGCATATTTTCAAATGACGGTCAATTTGGCAC
>CAMOEE010000207.1 GCA_946611835.1 uncultured Treponema sp.
TACCAGAGAGAAAAACCGTGAAGGACACGGAGCATGGAAATTCCGATTGAAATCGCAACGCCTGAGCTCAAAGCCCCGAGCATGACCTTTCGCTTAATCGTACCGCCGGAAATTGACTCAACCTGATCGGTCAAAACCCAGACGGCCGGCTCAGCGCAGACAACGATTGCCCCGAAAACGAAACCCGTCACGACCAAAAGCAGAGTCCAAAGAGAGCCCGTCTGACTTGCCGCTCCGAGAACCTTTCCCAGCTCCTCTCCGGCAGGCATAAAACCGCCCTGAGCACCGGTGAGGAATAAAATCAGGCCGATAAAACTCATGACAAAGCCGCGAACCATTCGGACAACCTGCATGGGCGGCATTTTAAGCAATAAAATCTGAAAAAGGACGGCCATTGCGGCAAGAGGAGCCAAGGCACCGGAAACTTCTTCTAAAATAGAGGGCAAAAGACTCAAAAAGACAGATATTCCATGGGAAGCAAGACCATGAGCAGTCTCAGCGGCTGAACCGGCAGAAGATGATTTTCCGCCGGACAAAATGATTCCGTAAATGATGACCGCAAGGACAGGGCCGATTGAGGCAATTCCTGTCAGGCCGAAAGAGTCCTCACTTGAAGACTTGAGCCTGCCGTTTTTGCCTGATTTTGCGCGAACCGCCGCTACGCCGACGCCCAGAGCCATGATGAAAGGCACTGTCATGGGGCCTGTCGTAGCCCCGCCGGAATCAAAGGCAACTCCCTGAAAAGTAGGAGGAGTCAGAAAGGCAAGGGCGAAAACGAAAATGTATGAAACCGTAAGCAGGATATTGAGTGGAATCGAAAGCACAGTGCGTAAAATGCCCAGGGCAACGAAAAAGCCCACGCCCACGGCAATCATGAGAATCAAACCCCACTTGCTCACATTCGGGGCGATTCCCCGCACCTGGTCGGCAAGAACCTGAACATCCGGCTCTGCCACAGTAACGATAAATCCGATTAAAAAGGCCGCCGCCAGTAAAAGCGGGAGATTTCGTCTGGCTGTAAGAGCCGCGCCGCTCCGCTCTCCGATGGGTAAAATCCCGATGTCAACGCCCAAAAGAAAAATTGTGAGACCGAAAATGACAAGTATTCCGCCAATCACAAACCTGGTCATAGTTCCAAAAGACATGGGGGCAATGGTCAGTCCCAAAAGCAGAACCATGACCATAATCGGAAGGACAGAGGAGACAGTTTCTTTAAATTTAGCAAAGATGTTCATTTATTATGCGTCCGCAAAAACTTTTCCGTCATCAAGAGTGACCTGAAGTTTTGTGTACTCGCTGTGGAAATCATTTTTGAGGCGGTCAAGATAGCGTGCACATTCCCACTTGCACATGGGCAGGTCGTGGAGAAGATAGTTTCCGCAAGTCTCAGGAGTAGTTGCAGGCACTTCCTTCTGTGTTAGAATCCACTCAAGGCACTCGATTGTGAGTTTTCGCATATCCTCAACGCTGTATTTTCCAGTCATAATGATGTACATACCTGTGAGGCAGCCCATAGGCCCGACATAAACAACATCGTCCTTGACCCTCGAATTTCGAAACCAGGTGGCCATGAGATGCTCGATGCTGTGGATGGCGGCAGGAGCTATGGCAGGCTCCTTGTTGGGCTCGGTGATTCTCAAATCGTAAGTGGTAAAACCTTTATCCTCGCGGGAAATGTAAATGCCCGGCTTCAAATGCGTATGATCAATAGTAAAACTCTGAATGACTTCCATAAAAGCTACCTCGTTGCCGTGTATTTTATATTAACTGAATCATTTTCTCAACGACCCGGGCGCACATCTCTGCTGCAGCCTGCTCGTTGAAGTCGTAAACGCTTCTTCTCAGGTCATCGGCCATGTCGCTCATGCATCTCAGGACAACGCAGGGAACTTTATTAAGGTAGCAGGCATGGGCAATAGCGGCTCCTTCCATCTCAACACAGGCTGGAGAGAAATTCTCTGCGATTTTTGCCTTGGCAGCCTTGTCGCTGATGAACTGGTCGCCTGTGGCAATGCGGCCTTCAATCATCTGGTGCTCTTTTGAAAGGCCCAGGTCAGCGAAGGCTTTTTTTGCAGCCTCAATCATGCCTTTGTCAGCCTCGAAAGAAAAAACATTCATTTGCGGAACCTGACCTTTTTTATAGCCGAAACCTGTGGCATCCATGTCATGATAAAGAGCATCCGTCGAAACAACAAAATCCATTACACCAAGACCGTGGGCCATGGCACCGGCCACGCCAGTGTTGATGATGTTGGTGCAGCCAAACTGAAGGGCAAGACGCTGGGCACAAAGGGCGGCGTTCACCTTTCCAAGACCTGAGCGGACGACAACGACATCAACTCCGTTGATTTTACCCTCATTGAAAACAACAGAACCAGCTTCAGTTTTTTTGCTGCCATCACCCATGAGTTTGCAAAGGAAATCAATTTCCATTTCCATAGCACCGATAATTCCAATTTTTTTCATTTTATGTTACTCCTTGCGAAAACCTGCATAATTTTCTGTTATTTTCGTAAAAAAACGCAAGATTTTCAATAATTTTCATAAAAAAGTATTGATTAAAATCTCTAAAAAGTCTAATATACTTTCAGCAGCAAGATAAAGCAACTCCAAAGTTGCACCGACACTTCCGTTGGATGATGTCAACAAAACCTCCGCCTTTTCTCCTCCTTTAAGCGGGGGTTTTGCTTTTTAAACACATCTATTTTATAATAAAATCATGATTCAAGAAAGATTACAGCTCGGCAAAAAAGATATTTTTTTAAAAACTTATCTGCACGAAGACCAGCCCTTTAACCCGGGCAGAAAACGCCCCCTGGTAATTGTGATTCCGGGCGGCGGCTACGAGCATATAGGCTTTCGGGAAAGGGAGCCTGTCGCAGTCAAAATGAACTCGCTGGGCTTCCATGCTGTGACTCTCACTTATACTATTGCCCCAATGAAATTTCCCGATGCCCTCATCGATCTGGCAAACGCCCTAGCCCTGGTTCGGGAAAAGGCAGAGGAATGGCATGTTGATACAGACAAAATCATAATCTGCGGATTTTCAGCAGGCGGACACCTGGCAGCAAGCCTCGGTGCCTTCTGGAATTCAAAATTCTTACAAGACTACATTCCCCACAGCCCCGAAAAAATCAAGCCGAACGCACTTTTGCTTTCATACCCGGTTGTCACTTCCAATGAAAAATACTGTCACAAAGGCTCAATAACAAATGTGATCGGCTCAATTTCACCGGAAGAAGCATCGAAAATCTGCAGGTCACTGGGAAAAGACAATATGAAGGAAGTCGTCTCAATCGAAAAGAATATCACCAGTGACTTTCCTCCGACCTTTATCTGGCACACAATCCAGGACGAGGCCGTTCCTGCCAAAAACACTCTTTTGCTGGCCGACGCCCTCTACGAGGCCGGAATCGACTGTGAGTATCATCTCTTCAACAGGGGAAAACACGCCCTCTCCCTGGCCACACCCGAAGTCGCAAACCCGGACGGCACAAACACCGAAAAAGAATGCAGCGTCTGGCCGGAACTGTTCGTAAACTGGTTTGAAGGACTAGCTATTAGCAATTAGCAATTTTTCGGGACACTGCTTATCTCGTCCCTTATTCTTCTCAGGAGCTTATCATGTCAATTTTTCAGTCAATTATTCTTGGTGTTTTGCAGGGAATCGCAGAATTTTTGCCGATTTCTTCAAGCGGTCATCTTAATGTAGCTCAGGAGCTTTTTGGCCTCAGCGAAGTTCCACTTTTGTTCGATGTCATGCTTCATCTTGCCACGCTCGCGGCGGTTATTTTGTACTTCCGAAAGAAAATCGCCCGTCTTTTCGTGATTTTGTTCAGATGGTTGATTCCAAACAAGGAGGGGAAAGCCTTCCCCTCGGCTACAATGGCTTCGCCATTTTCGCCTACCCCTTCTCCTAGGGGCATAGCCCCTAAAACCCCGGAAGCCGACCTTCTCACGGGCACGGACGAGCTTGGCCGAAAGACAATTCTGGCTGTGATTGTCGCAACTATCGTAACAGGTGCGATTGGCGTTGTTACGAGCAAGCTTATTCCGGAGCTTCCGATTAAAGTCACTTGCGTCGGATTCTTGTTCACGGCCTGTCTTTTGATTTTCAGTTCGATTTGGGCAAAAAAACATGATTCAAACAACCTGGAAGAAGCCAGGGGCATTTCCATTCTTCAGGCACTTTTTATCGGCTTCATGCAGGGCGTGGGCACTTTGCCAGGTGTAAGCCGCTCAGGCTCAACTATTGCGGGCGCACAGCTTGCAGGCGTAAATCGGACAGCGGCAGGCGAATTTTCGTTTATAGTTTCCATTCCAGCCATTTTGGGAGCCTTCGTCCTTGAAGCAAAAGATTTGGGTGAAGTCGGAAGTCAAATTGGCGCACTTCCGGTCTTCTGTGGCTGTCTTGCGGCATTCGCATGGGGCTACCTCTCGCTTTCGATTTTGATGAAATTGATTCGCAAAGGCAAA
>CAMOEE010000208.1 GCA_946611835.1 uncultured Treponema sp.
GTTCTGATTGATAAATATATGGAAGGAAAGGAGCTTGAAGTCGATTGTATCTGTGACGGAAGCGATGTCCTTATTCCGGGAATCATGGAGCATGTCGAGCGGACGGGAATCCACTCAGGCGACTCAATCGCAGTCTACCCCGGCGAGTTCAAGCCTGAGATTGAAGGGAAAATCGTCCGTCAGTCAGTTGACCTTGCCCTGGCCCTCGGAACAAAGGGACTCGTGAACATCCAGTACCTGATTTATGAGGATGAGCTTTACATCATCGAGGCGAACCCACGCTCAAGCCGAACGGTTCCCTACCTGAGCAAAGTCACGGGCGTGCCCATGATTGACCTTGCAACCAGAGCCATGCTGGGGGAAAAGGTGCGGGACATGGGATACGGCACTGGCCTTTACCGTAAGCCTGATTACTTTGCGGTCAAAGTTCCTGTCTTCAGCTTCGAAAAGCTCATGGATGTTGACACCCACCTTGCCCCGGAGATGAAGAGCACTGGTGAGGTCCTTGGAATCGCCCGTACACGCAAGGAGGCACTTTTCAAGGGAATGGTAGCGGCCGGATGGAAAATGATTAGGCCACAGGGGGACGGTTCAGGCACAGCCTTCACCGAGACTCAGCCTGCTTCTGGCATTCTCTTCTCAGTGCGACAGAGCGATTTGCCTGAATTGCCAGCTCTTGCCCGCAAATTCTACGATTTGGGCTTTAAATTGTATGCCACGAGCGGAAATGCGGCAACGATAGAGAGGAGCGGCATGAGCGTTGAACCTGTCGCCAAAGTGCACGAGAACTACAAGGACAATGTTATGACACTTCTTGAAAGCGGAAAGGTCCTTTATGTCGTCTCAACCAGCGCAAAGGGCCGTGACCCGGTGGCTGAGAGCGTAAAACTCCGCCGCCTCGCCGTTGAACGGGACATAGACTGTCTCACGGCAATTGACACGGCGAACGCTCTGGCGGATTGCCTGGCCTCACCCTATAGCCTTGAGAATGCAAGTCTTGTGGATATAAATCATTTCTGACAAAACAACAAAGGCTGCCAGAAAAGTTTTTGTGAAGTGTAATTCTAACTTCATCGAAACTTAACGGCAGCCTTTTTTAATGATTTCTGAACGATTTATTTATCGGCTTTCTACACCCTACACCGGGTATTCCCCTGAAAAACACCCCTCGCAGAATCCGCTTTGCCCCAGGGCCTTTCTCATGCCCTGAAGCGATATGAAGGCCAGGGAGTCAGCACCTATTTCCTTCCGGATTTCTTCCAGCTCGTGAGTGCTCGAAATAAGCTCGTTTTTGCTGGGCGTGTCGATTCCCAGATGGCAGGGGAATTTTACCGGCGGCGAAGAGACCCTGAAATGCACTTCCCTGGCTCCGGCACGGCGTAAAATCTGCACCAGACGGCGGCTTGTGGTTCCCCGCACGATTGAGTCGTCAATCACGACAACGCTTTTTCCGTTCAGGTCGCTTTTTATTGCGTTGAGCTTTACAAAAACCATGTTTTCCCGTTCTTTTTGGGTCGGTGCTATGAAGGTGCGACCTATGTACTTGTTCTTTATGATTCCCGTGACATAAGGCAGTCCGCTTGCTTTTGAAAAGCCCATGGCAGCACCGATTCCTGAGTCAGGGACACCTACGACAACATCGGCTTTTGCAGGACTTTCCAGGGCCAGGACCTGCCCCATCCTGTAGCGGGCTTCCTGAACAGGGATTTTGTCAATCACGCTGTCCGGGCGGGCAAAGTAGACATATTCGAAGATACAGGTCTTTTTCTGCGGCATTTCGGCGATTTTGTAAGAAGAAAGCCCATTTTTGTTGATGACGAGGACTTCTCCAGGCTCAATGTCTCGCAGAAATTCTCCGTTCACGGCATCAATGGCGCAGGATTCAGAGGCGAGAATGCAGGCAGGGGAAGTCCGAAGTGCAGCCCCGCTCAATTTTCCCAGGCACAAGGGTCGGATTCCGTTTGGATCCCTTACCCCTATAAGCATATCCTCGGTCATAATGCAGAGTGCGAACGAACCTTTTATTTCTTTTACAGCCTGAATAAGGGCATCAACGAAACGCTTTTTTGACTCTTCGTCGGAAAGACTTTGCCCCGAGCTTAGTGAGGCTGAATGTCGGGGACGGCCCAGTTTTCCGCCATTTTCGGTGAATTTGCGCACAATCAGCTTGAGGATAACCTCACTGTCGCTGGTAGAAGAAAATGTATAGCCATAATCTTCAAGCATGGCCCTGATTTCTGCATGATTTACAAGCTGTCCGTTATGGGCAAGCGCAATCGAGCCAAGCTTGAAAGAGTTCAGGAAGGGCTGGGCGTTCTCAATTGTTCTTCCGCCGGCCGTCGCATAACGGACATGAGCCACAGCAATATTTCCCTTGAGGCTCTCGAAGTCTTTTTGAGTGAAAATATCCCCTACAAGCCCCATTTCTTTTTTGAGCAGGATTTTTTCACCATTGCTCACGGCGATTCCTGCGCTTTCCTGCCCCCGGTGCTGCAATGAAACGAGGGCAAAATAAGAGAGACTGGCAGCGTTTGACACTTCATTTTGCTCGTCTGCTGCTCCGTAGATTCCAACTACGCCACATTCATCTTTGAAGCCCATGATTTACCTCATCAACCATTCATCAATCTGCTTTGCACATTCACGGCCTTCACTTATTGCCCAGACTACCAGAGACTGCCCCCGGTGCATGTCGCCGGCCGTGAAGATTTTCGGATTTTTCGTGGCATAAGATGAAGGGTTTTCCGAAAGAACGGTTCCCCTCTGGCCCAGCTCGACATCAAAGGCTTTGGCCGGGTATTCCTCTGCTCCCAAAAATCCTGCCGCAACGAGAATCAGGTCAGCCGGAAGTTCTTTTTCGCTTCCTTCGATTTCGACCAGCTTTCGCACGCCGTCAACCATCCTGAATTCGACCTGAACGGTTTTGATTCCCGTGACTTTTCCGCCCTCAGAGTAGACTTCTTTGATTGTTGTCTTGAAAACCCTTGGGTCATGGCCGAATTTTGCGATTGATTCCTCGGCACCATAGTCAGTTTTGAGGGTTTTAGGCCACTGAGGCCAGGGATTGTCAGGACTTCGCACAAGCGGTGGTTTCGGCATCATCTCAATCTGGGTGACGCTTTTTGCTCCAAGACGGATTGCAGTTCCGGTGCAGTCATTGCCCGTGTCACCGCCGCCAAGCACAATCACATCTTTTCCTTCTATAAATAATCCCTTTTTTTCAAGGGAAAGAGCTATATTCTTGTTGGTGATTACAAGGTCGCTTCCAAAAGCTTTTTCAGCCTCACCCAAAGAAAGAACTGATTTGGTAACCCGGGTGAGAAAATCCACCGCAAACATAAGGCCGCCTTTTTCTGCCGGCAGCAATTTTTCGACACCACTTGCAGAGAGAGGGCGGGCTTTTTTTGCACCGCAGCAAAGGGCAAGGGCATCGTAATTATTGAGGATATCCTCTGCGGAGAAAGTGCGGCCCACATCAGCATTGAAGATAAAGTTTACGCCCTCTTCCTTCATAAGATTGATTCGCCTCTCGACGATTTTTTTGTCCAGCTTCATGTTGGGAATTCCGTACATCAAAAGCCCGCCGGCCCTGTCTTCCCGCTCGTAAACGGTGACGGAGTGTCCCCGGCGGTTGAGCCAGTCAGCAGCTGCAAGACCTGAAGGCCCTGAGCCTATTACTGCGACTTTTTTCCCTGAGCGGGTTTTCGGAATTTCAGGCTTCATGTAGCCGCTTTCAAAAGCGTGCTCGATGATGTAAAGCTCGTTGTCATGAATCGTAACCGAGCCGTCACTTGATTCAGTTGAGCCGAGATTGCAGGCTTTCTCACACAAGGCCGGGCAGACTCTGCCTGTGAATTCCGGGAAACTTGAAGTCTTTAAAAGTCTCCATGCCGCCATGTCGTACTGGCCCTTGTAAAGGGCATCGTTCCACTCAGGAATATAATTGTGAAGGGGACAGCCCGTGACCATTCCGGCCAGTCTGATCGCACTCTGGCACATAGGAACTCCGCAGTTCATGCATCTGGATGCCTGCTCCCGCCGGGCCTTGTCGTCCAGGAAAGGATGAAACTCCTTAAAATTCGTGATTCGTTCAAGGGGAGCGAAATTTCCGTTTTCTTTTCGTGCATATTCCATAAATCCTGTTGTCTTTCCCATTTTTCTTCATGTCTCCTTTTTTACTCAGCCTTAAATCCTGCAATCTTTACCTTGAGATAGTCGTTCGGAATAATCTTCTTGAAGCGGGGAATGTAATTCTCAAAGTCAGAAAGAATTTCTCCGGCTTTTTCTGAGCCACTTTCCTTCACATGCTTTTCAAGAAGACTCCGGACTTTCCTTACATCAGGATTTTCCGGATAAGCAGAATCTTTTTCATCGATCAGAGCCGTAACTTCATCGTCAAGGTCGTACATAGTCACGAATTCACGGTTGAGTTTTTTGTAAACATCATGCTTTTCATCGAGAATGTAAGCCAC